>URQS01000057.1 GCA_900550035.1 uncultured Prevotella sp.
GAAAATGAACCATATTAGTACTGATATATATAAATAATTTAGATCACTTACTTAACATTAGAATTTAAGACATTATGGTTTATACTAGCAAGCCATGCCCTCGTGCAGAGAGCACACAAAACAACGAGCGCGAACGCAAAATCTACCGTGTCACGATATATGGAGCCGTGGCAAACATACTGCTCTGCCTCTTCAAACTGCTGGCAGGCATCATTGGACGCAGCTCGGCAATGATAGCCGATGGCATCCACTCGCTCAGCGACCTTATCACCGACTTCATCGTTATTGCCTTCGTGCGTATATCGAGCAAGCCGCAAGACCGCGGACATGAGTACGGACACGGCAAGTATGAGACTCTCGCTACAACCATTATCGGACTGATGCTGCTGTTTGTTGGATTGGGCATCATGTGGAACAGTATTACTCAGATATGGTCGTGCCTTAACGGTGGCACGCTGCAGTCGCCAGGTTGGATAGCGTTCGTGGCTGCCATACTGTCGATTGTGGTCAAGGAGGCGTTGTTTCAATACACGCGCAAACAGGGCAGACAGTTGCAGTCGCAAGCTGTCGTAGCCAACGCATGGCATCATCGCAGCGATGCCCTCTCGTCAATCGGCACTGCAATAGGCATAGGTGGAGCCTTGGCGCTCGGCTCACACTGGACCATCCTCGACCCCATTGCAGCCCTTATCGTGAGTGTTCTCATCATCCATGCCTCCATAGAGCAGTTACGCCCGAGTCTTGGCGAACTGGTGGAGAACTCTCTGCCCGAACCTGTTGAAGCAGATATTATCAAGACCCTACTCTCGTTCGACGGTGTAAAGGATCCACACAATCTGCGTACACGCAAGATAGGCAACCGCTCCTCTATTGAGGTTCATGTGCGTATGGACGGACAGATGACTCTCGCCAATGCTCACGACATCACTCGTGCCATGGAAAAGAAACTGAAGGAGCAACTCGGCAAGGGTACATTCGTGATAATACACGTCGAACCTATTAAATAAGGTTCTGAACTTTCGCAAGTTCAATAAAAAAACAGATGTTTCGCTCATAATGTGCCATGTTCGGTTTGAGGCATTGTTTGAAGTAAGCATCAAATTATCTATGGCTGTAATAATTACTACAATTCTATCTACCGATATTGAAAGAAGCATAAACGAGCATGCAAATATCGTACAGGCAGTAAAAAATTGTTACAAACGAAAAATCGATTATAGAGAATTGAGAAGCGTTTTTTTATGTTTTTTGAGAGGTCGGCGACCTCTCTACATACCAATTAGGGCTTCCTTGCCTTCCAAATGTAGTCCTTTTGGAAGACAAAGAAGCCCTAAATGCAATGCAACAGGAGTACTATTGGAGAGCAATAGTTGTCCTTTTGCAAAGAAAAGAAGTCCTTTTAAGGATTCGCTTTTTGCTCACCTTACCTCGTCATAGTTATAACATTCTGAATATAAATCAATTAAGCTCTGCACGCTCAAAACTCGAGAATTTCGAGCAAAAGATTTCGTTGTGCGTTCAACTCGCAGTATTGAGCGTTAGAAATGCAAATATTGTACATCAGAACTCCAATACCATGGTCTGGCGCGGACGTAATTTCACGTTATGACTGATTATGACGTTGCGTCCAGTTGTCACGTCTACAGCCTTTTGAGCGTCGCCTATTATCTCGGCATAACGCTTCACATCGAGTTCGGCTGCCTCTTTCTTTCCGTTGATAACGGTCATTACGCTCTTGCCTTTATACTGGCGTGCTACGACATAAATGCCCTTATGTGAGCAGAACTGGGTCTGTGTGCCCTTTGTAATCACCTCGTTGCCCTGACGCCAATGCAGCAGTCGGCTTGTCCAGCGGAACATATCGTTCTGCGCCTTGGTACGTCCTTCTGCCGTGAAGGCGTTCTGCTTGTCGTCAGCCCAACCGCCTGGGAAGTCCTTACGCACGTTGCCGTCAGTAACGCTCTTGGTTCCGTTCATCAGCACCTCCGTTCCGTAGTATAGCTGTGGAGTACGATTGATGGTCAGCAGCAGCGCCAACGCCTGCTTAAGCGCCAGAGTGTCCTTGCCATCGCCTAAGAATCGGTCGGTGTCGTGGTTCTCTACGAAAGCCATTACGCTCTTTGGGTTAGGATAAAGGTAGTCGTAGCACAGCACGTTGTATATGCGGTTCATTCCGTTCCACCAATCATCGGTCTCCTCACGCTTAGCCTGATTGATGCGGTCGAAGAAGGCGAAGTCCATGACAGTCTTCAGATAGCTGTTCTTGTCCGACAGTTTGCTGTCCTTCTGCCATGCTGCCGTATAGGCAGGTTCGGTCACCCACGTCTCGCCAACGGTGTTGAAGTTGGGATATTCCCGGTCGAGTGTCTTCATCCAGAGTGCCATTCCGTCGCGGTCGGCATACGGATATGTGTCCATACGGATGCCGTCAATGCCAACGGTCTCTATCCACCACTCGCTGTTCTGTATAAGATACTTCATGACGTGCGGGTTGCGCTGGTTAAGGTCGGGCATTGTAGGCACGAACCATCCGTCTACTGTCTCACGCAGATCAACCTTGCTTGCATACGGATCGAGCACAGGCGTAAGCTTATAGCTGGTCTGCAGATACTTGTCGTTGACCTTGGCGTTGCCGTCCATAGTGTCCAGTTTCTTCTGATGCTCGGCTGTCTGATATTCGGGCGAGAGCCATTCGGGAGCGTTAAACCAGTCCTTTGAGGGCATGTCGGCAACCCATGGATGGTCGAAACCGCAATGATTGAAAATCATGTCCATCACAACCTTCAGTCCCTTGCTGTGAGCCTCGTCCACAAGACGCTTATACTCATCGTTGGTTCCGAAGCGTGGGTCTACACGATAGTAGTCGGTAGTGGCATAGCCGTGATAGGTTGAGTTCACGCCATTGCTCGGACTGTCGTTCTCAAGAACCGGTGTAAACCACAGCGCCGTAACTCCAAGCTCGTTGAAGTAGTCGAGATGCTGGCGTATTCCCTCAAGGTCGCCTCCGTGGCGCAGACTTGGAGCCGAGCGGTCGCAGGTCTTGTCGCGCATATTCTTGAAAGCGTCGTTCTTCACATTGCCGTTGGCAAAGCGGTCGGGCATGAGCATATACAGCACGTCTTCGTTGCTGAAGCCAATGCGTTTGTCGCCTGCCATAGCGCGGTCTTTCAATTGATACTTCACCTTCTTGGTCTGTTTGCCCTGCTTGAAACTCATTGTCATCTCGCCAGCCTTGGCACCTTCAAGGTTGAGGTATACCAACAGATAGTTGGGCGAGTCGAGTCGTGCTATAGAATCGATACGCACTCCAGGATAGCTAACCTCAACATCGGCGTTGCGCACATCCTTGCCGTACACCATAAGTTGCAGCGAGGCATCCTTCATGCCTACATACCAGTTGGTAGGTTCGATGCGGTCGACTGTCACCGCAGCGTTTAAACTCATAGCACTCATAAGCATCATTAATGATACAAGTTTTTTCTTCATTATCTTATTAGGTTTTTAGATAAATTAATTAGTTCTACTTCTGATAGAGTATCAATGCCGACTGGGCATCAACCTTAGCCTCGGAGGCCTTGAACGAGAGTCCGATGCCCTGCTCGTTTATCACTCCGTTGCAGCAGGCTACGGTGTATTCGCCTTCGGGAATGGCTATTGTCTTAGCCTCCTTATTGGCATTGAGCACTACAATGATGTCTTTCCACGAGTCGATACCTTCAAGGTTCTTCAATCGGAATGCTACAAGACAATCGTCGGTGGCAATAAACTCCAGATGCTCTCTCACGGCTTCTGCCTTGCCAAGACGGAATGCAGGATGATTATTACGAAGCTGTATCAAGCCACGATAATACTCAAACACCTGCGGATACCGCTTCAGATTGTCCCAATTGAACTCGTTGATGCTGTCGGGTGACGAAAAACTGTTGTGCACGCCTTTCTTGTCGCGCAGCATTTCCTCGCCTGCCAGCATGAAGGGCACGCCCTGCGATGTGAACACAGCCGTCTGTGCAAGCAGGTCGAGGCGTATGAGTTCGGCCTGTCGGTCGGCTTTGCTGCGTGTCATATCTTTCAGTCCGGGCACGCTCGCCTTCAATCTGTCCACCAGACACATGTCGTCGTGACAGCTGACGTAGCTTATCTGCTGCGTTGGCTCGTTGGTCCACGGCTTCTTGTCGTAGTTGACACGAGTCATGTCCACCTGCTTATGTGCTATGCCGCCAACTATTCCGAACTTCAGACTCTCCTCCTCGCCCTTTATTCCGGCAAGGAAGGCTCCCTTGGTGTCGTCGGAGAACGGACCGCGAGAGCGTCGCGCATGTCATCGCTGAATGCTCCGATGCCGTTGAGCTTGTAGGTAGAAGCCTTCATGGCAAGCTTCTCCTGCGGATAGGCACACGATCCGGCGCTCCATCCCTCACCATATATATATATTGAGGGGTCGATAGCGTCGACAGCAGCACGTATCTGGTTCATCGTCTCGATGTCGTGGATGCCCATAAGGTCGAATCGGAATCCGTCAATGTGGAATTCGTTGATCCAGTACTTCACGCTCTCGATCATAAACTCGCGCATCAGCGGACGCTCCGATGCCGTCTCGTTGCCGCAACCCGAACCGTCCGAATAACGTCCGTCGGCTGTCTTGCGATAGTAATAGTCGGGATAAGTACGCTGGAAGTTGCTGCCATCAATGTCGAACGTATGATTATATACAGCGTCGAAGATTACACGGATGCCTGCCTTGTGCAATGCCTGCACCATGGTCTTGAACTCGCGTATGCGCACGTCTGGCTTGTATGGATCTGTCGAGTAGCTGCCTTCGGGCACATTGTAGTTTTTCGGGTCGTAGCCCCAGTTGAACTGTGGGCGATGGAGTTGTGTCTCGTCGACAGAAGCATAGTCGAAGAGCGGCTGAAAGTGGATGGCGTTGATGCCGAGACTCTTCAGATAGGCTATGGCGCGAGGTTCGGCAAGAGCCAGATACTTGCCCTGGTGCTGCATGCCCGAAGTGGGACTGATGGAGAAGTCGCGCATGTGAAGCTCGTAGATAATCTGGTCGGCAGGCGACGCAAGAGCCGGACGACGGTCGTCAGCCCATCCTTCTGGATTGGTGTCAGCCATGTTTAGTATGGCAGCACGGTTGCCGTTTACGCCTACAGCCTTGGCAAACGTGCCGGGACACTCGCCCTTGCCTATGTCGAAAGTGTAGAACATGCCATCAAGGTTGCCCTTGACTGTGGCTTCCCAACGGTCGTTGCCTATAGCCCGCATCTTAACGGTCTTGACGGGTTTGCCCCCCTGTCCGTTTTTGTATATGCGCACCTTGGGTGTAGAAGACGCGTTGAGATGGAACACGGTTTGTGTCTTGCCGTATTCCATCTCATTAAAGCGCCCCTGAGCATTGGCATTAAATGTAAGCATTGCGGCAAAAAATGCCGTAAACAAATAAATTCTGTTCATGTCAGTAGCGTAGTATATTGTTATTATTTAGCAATAAGCGACACAGCGAAACCGCCACCGCGTGCCTCCTTAATCTTCAGCACATCGCCCTTCTTGACGGTCTTGTGCAGAATCTGATAAGCCTTAGGATTGTGCTCGTAGTCGGCATCCTTGGCGTCCTGATATATAGCGCAGTCGTATTTGCGGCCCTTATCGAGGAAGTCGAGACGTACCACAGCGGTGCGAGCCTCTTCGCCAGTCTTGCCACCTACAAACCAGTTGTCGGTTCCCTTTGCCTTGCGTGCCACGGTGATGTATTTGGCTGGCTCTGCCTCCAAGTACTTCGAGTCGTCCCAATCGCAAGCTACATCGCGTATGAACTGGAATGCATCGTCATACTTCTCGTAGTGTTCGGGAAGGTCGGCAGCCATCTGCAGCGGACTGTACATGACGAGATAGAGCGAGAGCTGACCGCAAAGTGTGGTGTGGACGAAGCTCTTATTGTCGCTCCATTCAGAGAGACGTGTCTCGAAGATGCCCGGTGTGTAGTCCATCGGACCACCCTGCAGACGGGTGAACGGAAGCATCACGGTGTGATAAGCAATGTTTCCGCCGAATGCCTCATACTCAGTACCGCGTGCACTCTCATTGCCTACAAGGTTAGGCCAGGTGCGGCAGATTCCGGTAGGACGCGTAGCTTCATGCGCATTCACCATAATGTGGTGCTTGGCAGCAGTCTCGACAACGCGCTGATAGTGATTGTTCATCAACTGGCTGTAGTGATACTCGCCTCGCGGAATGATGTCGCCTACGTAGCCTGTCTTAACGGCATCATAGCCGTACTTGTTCATCAGACGGAAAGCATCTTCCAAGTGGCGCTCGTAATTGAGTGCGGCAGACGAGGTTTCGTGGTGCATCATCAGCTTCACGCCCTTAGAGTGGGCATAGTCGTTGAGCATCTTTATGTCGAAGTCGGGATAAGGCGACACGAAGTCGAAGACGTCGAGCTTCTGGTGTCCGAACCAGTCTTCCCATCCTTCGTTCCATCCCTCTACCAGCACTTGCTGCAGTCCGTTCTTTGCTGCGAAGTCGATGTAGCGCTTCACCTCATCGTTTGTTGCACCATGTGTGCCGTTGGGCTTGCACTTGCTGTAGTCGGTCACGCCGAGACGAACCGACGGCAGATCGTTGGTGTAACTCCATGTCTTGGTGCCTACAATCATGTTCCACCACACGCCGCAATACTTTGTAGGATGAATCCATGAAGTGTCCTCTATCTTACACGGCTCGTTGAGATTGAGCGTGAGCTTGCACGAGAGCATGTCGCGGGCATCGTCGCTCACCATTACGGTTCGCCACGGTGTGTTGAATGGAGTCTGTATGAATCCCTTACGGCCCACAGCATCGGGTGTAAGCCACGACTCGAAGGTCAAAGTCTTTTCATCGAGGTTGAGGTGCATTGTAGGATAATCCAAGCAAGCGGCTTCGTGTATGTTGATGTACAGACCGTCGTTGGTCTTGAGTTGCAGCGATGTCTGCACACCGGTATCGGAGAATACGGTTGTAGACGAGTTGCTCTTGTAAGCCTCACGGTTCTTGGCTATCACCTCACGTATGCCCGTAAGCGGAGTGATGTTGTACTCATACTCCTGCGTGTCGTAGTCGCCCGGAATCCAATAGGCAGTATGATTGCCTGCCATAGCAAACTGTGTGTGCTCCTCCTTTATCACGAAATAGTTGAGCTCTTGCTGCTGCGGGAATTCATAGCGAAGTCCCATACCGTAGTCGTAAACACGGAATCGGATGGTGATGTTGCGCTTTGAAGACTTCTGAGTCAGGTTGACCTCCATCTCGTTGTAGTTGTTGCGGATGGTAGAAGTCTCGCCCCATACAGGCTTCCAGGTTTCATCGAAGGTCGATGTCTTGCTGCCAGTCTCAGTGAAACCGTCCATAAGGTCAGTCTCGTCCATTCCCTTCGAGGCATGCTTGTCCTTAGCCAGCTCCAATCCGAGACGAGATGGCTTACACACTGTCTTACCCTTGTACGACATCTCGTATGTAGGCTGTCCCTTGTCTGAGAGCGAGAAGGTAAGCGCCACGTTGCCGTTGGGCGACTTTACGGTCTGGGCTGCTGCCATCATAGGCAACAGCGCAGCCAGCATCATATATTTCTTCAACATTTACATATTTGTTTTCAGGTTAATCTTATTTGTGCCTACAGACATCTTTTTTATCTGCCTGACTGATTGAAGTTATCTGCCAGCTTGACCGATGAGCGTGCTAATGTCGTCGATAAACTCACCGTTTGCCATGAGATCCTCAATATTCAGGTGCATGCGATAGCGCCAGTAGTGCTTTGGATTGGCAGGTATGTTGATGCGCTCGGCATCGGCATCGGGCAGACGCAGACGGTCGTACATGGCGAGCCAATCTTGAACACTCAATACGCAGAGCATCGACGGCGAGTCGAGATGACGTGCAATGATGTCCTTGGCAAGCCATCCTGGCAGCGGATGTGGGGCTGGCCCTTCACGATGAAGCATCGAGTTGTAATAGTCTTGCGTGCGTTCGTAGTTCTCGTCCCACCACTGTCGCAGCGTAGGCATGTCATGACTGGATATGGTACATACCGAACGATATGGATTCTGGCTGAGGTGTCCGAAACGAGTTGTTGTGATCTTGGGCATACTCTGCAACTCAAGACTAAAGATTTTCAGTTCGTTCATCACCCATGGCACGCAATCGGGCACCATGCCAAGGTCCTCGGCACACACAAGCATACGGGTGGCTTGTACCAGCTTGGGCAGCTTCTTCATTGCCTCACGATACCAGAACTGATTGTTGCGACGATAGAAATAGTCGTTGTAAAGGCGATTGAATGCCTGCTTGTCGTTGTCGTAGAGCGACTCGTAAATGAAGTCGAGCTGGGCTGAAATGCGCGGATGGAACATGTTGGCATTGTTACGGTCGCGCACGAAGGCACATCGCTAACAAGCGAATAGAGTCCGTCGCGCAGCCAGAGGTCTTCCTGACGGGTTACATCTGCGAAACGTGCCTCTATCTTGCGTTGTGTGTCTACTTCGGGTTTCATGCGATAACGCTCGTCGTCGATACGTTCGAGATAGTTGCGACGCACCTCGTCAGCACGCTCATGGAATACGCGGTCGAGCACCCAATCGGTTATGAACGGCTCCGTGAAGCGCTCTTCCTGGAAGTTCAGTCCATACTGCATTATCTCCTCACGGCTCATTGCCTGCGACGGAGCGAACTGTCCTGTCAGTCCGTGAACGCTGTCGATAGGTATCTCCCAGATGCGGAAGAATCCGAGTACGTGGTCGATGCGATAGGCATCGAAGAAATGCGACATATTCTGGAAGCGACGTGTCCACCACTGGCAGCCATCCTTCAGCATCTCGTCCCAGTTGTATGTGGGGAATCCCCAGTTCTGTCCGTTCACCGAGAAATCGTCGGGTGGTGCTCCTGCCTGTCCGTTAAGGTTGAAGTATTTGGGTTCCATCCACACGTCGCAACTGTGTCTGTTCACTCCGATAGGAATGTCGCCCTTCAGAATTACACCCTTCTGCTTGGCATACTCGTGCGCCTCCTTCATCTGCGACGACAGTATGTACTGTACGAAATAGTAGAAAGCCACCTCATGATATGCCTTTGTACGAGAATCAGACAGCATCGCGCGGTCGTCCTCATTCCATGTGTTATGGTCTTGCCATTGTGTAAAATCGGCGGTACCATACTTGTCTTTCAGCCATGTATACTGAGCGTATGGTACGAGCCAATTTTGTGTTTCCTGGAAGAACGCCTTAAACTCTGCGCTCTTCATAATCCTTTTACCTTCTTGAACAAAGACTCGCTTTAAATATTCAGATTTGAATGCGTTTACCTTTTCATAATCTATCTGCGACAGAGCATTTAGTCGTTGGCGCTCTGCTTCCATCTCTGTGCGCGCTTCTTCGTCCTCCAGCTGCGGCAAAGTACGCAAATCGGCATACTGCGGATGTATGGCGAATACGCTGACGCAGCCGTATGGATAAGAATCGGTCCATGTGTGGGTGATGGTGGTGTCGTTGATAGGCAGGAGTTGCAGCACACGCTGTCCGGTCTTTGCCATAAGGTCGATCATCATCTTCAAGTCGCCGAAGTCGCCTATACCGGCACTTGTCTTGCTACGGAGCGAGAACACCGGCACAAGTGTGCCAGCCAGTCGTCGATTCCACATCTCGAAGAAAGCCTGATCAAGACTGTACACCACCGTCTGACCGTTCTTGAATTGGGGCAGAGTGATGGTGCGGTTGTTTCCGCACTCCCACATCATCACCAGTCCCGAACCATTCACTACAACTAACTTAAACTCTATACTATCTTCATGCAATAACGAGGCATCTATATCGACCGCCCACTCGCAATGGTTGTGCAGCATCATGGGCAGCGCTTTGTCATATTTCCACTCGCCCAAAGCCTTCTGAGCGCCTACTACAGCCAGACGTTGACCTTCGCGCAACTGCGGTGCACGCACTACCAGACGCAGTGTCTGACGGTAGGCTGTCGGCTGCATAGGCTGCGGCTCAAGATGGTTGATACAGTCGGTGAAAGCACTGCTGTAGAGGTAAGAGTCCTCGGGCATTGCATTCCAACGGTCGTACACCGTGTATTCGGTAGCTGCATCGCACGTCAGGTCGAGCACATGCTTCACCGTCTGCCATTCGCTACGCTCTACAGAACCGTCCACCTGAACCTTATAATAATATTCAAGCGCACGGTCTGCTTTACTATAATTCAAGTCGCACCACCATTGCACTCCGTCAATGGTGGTCATGCGATAGGGCTTCACTTCATTATTCTCAATAATGTTGAGTGACAACTCTTCACCGAATGCAGTGCGGTATTCTATATGAAAATGTATTGTCATTTTGTATTTTGGTTATTGGTTTATTGGTACAATAAAAATATCATTAGTTTTCACAATGCGAAATTATCAAAAAATGTGATATACTATAACGCAAAAACCAAACATTCTTCACATAAAACCATGCAAACGTTTGCATTTTGCTAAGCCTGTTTATGGCTTCTGATGGCTGCAACAGCCACAGCACCGCATACGAGCAACGCGCCTGCTACAATCATCATATTGCTCTGATGAGAGCCTACAAGATTCAGCAGGTGTCCGCCACACACAGCTGCTATAATCTGCGGTACGCATATAGTGCCGTTGAAGAGTCCGAGATAGGCACCCTTATGGCTGTAGCCCTCAAGTGCATTGGTGACGAAAGCAAACGGCATGGCAAGCATAGCAGCCCAAGCGCAACCTACGAGGAAGAATGGAAGTACAAGCAGATTCTTGTCGCCTATGAATGGTACGATGGCGAAACCTATGCCGCCAATGACAAGACTCAAAGCGTATGCCATCTTCTCGTTCTTGAACTTAGGAAGTGCCATAGCCCAACACACCGAACCTATGGCTTGCCAGAAGAACAGTACGCCCACCCAGTTGCCTGCCTCCTGATAGCCACTGGAAGCTACGTCGGTGGTGTGCCATACGGTTTCGGCAATGGTGCCGTTGGTGTAAGTCCACATATACATAAAGGCTGCCCAGCAGAAGAACTGCACGAGTCCTACCTTCCAGAACATCGACGGCGCATTCTTCAATAGTGTTATCCAGCCTGCACTCTCCTCCTTTGCCTCAGGATTGGCCTCGTTATATTGAGCATACTCTTCTGGATTCCATTCCTTCACCTTCAATGTAGTGTAGATGACACAAAGAATGAGTATAGCGGCACCTACATAGAACGAGTAGATTACCGAGTCGGGGATAACACCCTTAGGAGCCTCGTTGGCTATGCCAAGGGCTGTGAACAAGAACGGGAACATGTAACCTACAAGCGAACCCGAGTTGCAGAGGAACGACTGTATGGAATAAGCGAGCGACTTCTGCTTCTCATTGACCATATCGCCAACGAGCATCTTGAACGGCTGCATTGCCATATTGATGCTCGTGTCGAGAAACATCAGCGAGACAAGACCGAATATCATAGCCGTGCCAACAGCCATACCGAACGAGCCTGCATTAGGCAGCAGACACATAACAAGCACCGCCACAGTGGCTCCGACAAAAAGATAAGGAATGCGACGACCGAAACGACACCATGTCTTGTCACTCAAAGTACCAATTATCGGTTGTACCAATATGCCCATCAACGGAGGCAATATCCAGAAATAGCTAAGATTGTGAGGATCGGCTCCCAATGTAGCAAAAATACGTGATATGTTGGCGCTTTGCAGAGCGTAAGCTATCTGTACGCCAAAGAATCCGAAACTCAAATTCCAGAGTTTCCAGAACGAAAGATTAGGTTTTTGGATCATTGTTATTTGGTTTAATTTTTATTTTAGTTTCAAAAGCAAAAGAAGACGACTTCTGAACTTAGCGTGTCGTGCCTCTCACCACCAGCCTGGTGCGCACCACACGCATCACGACCTCATTGCGTGGCAACTTACCTTCAACCTGGCCTATAAGTATATTAGCAGCCTCCTCGCCCACTGCCACACCACGCTGTTCCACCGTTGTAAGCATCGGGTCGCAAGCTATTGCACGCTCACCATTTGTGAATCCGCAGATGCTGATATCCAATGGAACACGAAATCCCATGCGCTTGGCTGTATACAGTATGCCTATAGCAGTATCGTCGTTGATGGCAAAGAAGGCATCGGGACGCTCTTGGCTGGCAACGAGAGTATTTCAGGAGTGATTGCTTCAGCTTGTGCACGGTTATCACATAATCTGACAAGAGCCTCGTCCACCTTCAGCCCGTGCTTCACAATTGCGTCATGATAGCCGTTGTATCGGTTCTTCGACAACTCCAGATTCATGGGCGAGCCATAAAAGGCTATGCGCTTACACCCGGTTTCTATCAAATGTGATACGGCTGCATAAGCTCCATTATAATCGTCCACCACCACTCGCGACCCATTTACGCCCGTACATATACGGTCGTAAAACACGAGAGGAACTCCATTGTCCATAAGACGGCGGAAATGATCGTATTGTTTGGTATCCTTGGCTTGCGACACAATGATGCCGCACACCTTGTTTTTATAGAAGTCGTCGCAGATAGCGACCTCCTTGTCATATCGCTCGTTGCTCTGCGCCACCATAACACGATAGCCACAGGCACGGGCTTTCTCCTCAATGCCAGACAGCACCGAAGCGAAATAATAATGCACAAACTCAGGAACAATGACTCCTATCACTTTAAGAGGCTGGATGCGGTTATGGCGCAAAGCCTCGCCAATTACGTTTGGATAGAAGTTGTGCTCTTTAGCATAATCCTGGATGCGTTTGCGTTGCAGCGGACTGATACGCGGACTATCATTGAGCGCACGGCTCACTGTCGCTACGGAAATGCCCAAAGCTCGGGCAATATCCTTCATTGTTATAGGTAAATTTTCCGGCATGGTTATAGGTAAATTCTCTGGCATGATTTTATTTTACGACACAAAAGTAATTATATTTTCCGAACGAACAGAGCTATATGTATACAATATTGTAAAAAGAAAATGCAAACGTTTGCACTAAAAATACTTCCATTTTACGTTCAAAACGATACAACCAAAAAGTAAAGATAATAAATTTGCACTCAGAAATACAAACAAATGTAAAAAAAATACATCTTAAACCTCATACGATTACAAATCATTCTACCCTTAGCGAAAGTTCAATTACACTTCACTATTAAGGCAAAATGTTTATGATGAGAAAGAATTGATTTAAAACAACATAATGTAGTAATAACTAAAAACATGCAAAAAATGAAGCAGTTGAAAATCAAATTGCCTCTGAGGACGCTGGCATTGGCTGGTGGTCTTCTCCTTGCAACAAGTTCCTTCGCGCAAAGCAACGCCATCAAGGGACATGTTAAAGACGCTTCGGGCGAACCGGTCATGGGCGCTACCATTACCGTTAAGGGTAAAGCAGTTGGAATTACCGACATTGATGGTAACTTCTCTATCGATGCTGCTCCCGGTACTGAACTTACATTCACCTTCTTGGGTATGTCGCCACAGACTGTAAAGGCTTCGGGCAACATGACAGTAACAATGTCTAACGATGACAAACAACTTAATGAGGTTGTCGTTATCGGTTATGGTGTTGCCAAGAAGAACGACCTCACGGGTTCGGTGACAGCTCTCAAGCCAGATGAGAAGAACCACGGTATCATCACTTCAGCACAGGACATGATCCAGGGTAAGATTGCTGGTGTAAATGTAAACGCTTCAACTGGCGCTCCTGGCGAAGGTGCACAGATTCGTATTCGCGGTGGCGCTTCTTTGACTGCAAGCAACAACCCATTGATTGTTATCGACGGTATGCCAATGGATAACAATAACACTAAGGGTGTTAACAACCCTCTGTCTCTTGTCAATCCTAACGATATCGAAAGCTTCACCGTATTGAAGGATGCTTCGGCAACCGCTATCTACGGTTCGCGTGGTTCGAATGGTGTTATCATCATTACAACAAAGAAGGGTCGCAGCGGTCAGAAGCCACAGGTTTCTTACAATGGTACACTTTCAGTAAGCACCATCGCCAAGAAGCTGGATGTAATGAACGCAAAAGAATATGTTGACTTCATCAAGAGCTATTACGGCGAAGATTCTTCTGCTTACAAAGGATTGGGCTGGAAGGAATACAACGCAGACGGCACACCCAACTATGCAGCAGGCACATACGACACCGACTGGCAGGACGAAATATACCGTGCAGGTATCAGCCATGAGCATAATGTAAGCCTCTCTGGTGGCATTAGCAAGCAGTCTTGGTCAATGCCTTATCGCATAAGCGTAGGCTACACAGGTCAGGACGGTATCTTGAAGGGTTCAGAATACGAGCGAATTACAGCGGGCTTCAACCTAAATCCTTCATTGCTCAACAAGCATCTCAACCTGAATATCAATGGTAAGTACTCTTACTCAAAGACAAATCCAGGCGGACAGGGTGCAGTTGGCGCAGCTATCACAATGGATCCTACTCGCCCAGTGAAGAGCAGTGATGAGAAATTCAAAAACTGGGGCGGCTATTGGCAGTGGACAAAGGCTACTTCATCATATGATTCAACATACCCATACGACCGTATGTCAGATCAATCTCCTTCTAACCCAGTTGAATTGGTTGACCACTACAATTTCTACAAGAGTGCCAACATTCTTTTGGGTAATGTAGAGGCTGACTATAAGATTCATGGTTTTGAAGACCTTCATCTGCACGCCAACTTAGCCGGTGAATACACTGACGGTGGCGAGTACGACCACAAGAACCCGCAATCTACCTACGGATACTACTATGGTGGCGACAGCGAGAATACAGAAAAGAAGTATAACGTCTTGGCAACAGCCTATGCTCAGTACACCAAGGACTTCAACAAGGCAAACCACTTCGACATCATGGCTGGTTACGAGTATAGCCACATGAAATATTGGGGCAACGAATGGAGCAGAACCATGTATCCTTCTACCAACAAAGGTACAAACGACAAGGGGGAAGCTCTTGCAGGAACTGTAAAGTCGTACGACACTAAAATATGGAAAGGTCAGACCTATCTCGTGAGCTGGTATGGACGTGCCAACTATTCTTTATTGGATCGTTATCTCCTTACATTTACTGCCCGTTATGACGGTTCAAGCCGTTTTTCTGACGGAAACCGTTGGGGTTTCTTCCCATCAGCAGCCTTTGCATGGCGTGTAAAAGAAGAAAGTTTCTTGAAGAACGTCAATGCTATCAGTGACTTGAAGCTTCGTCTTGGTTGGGGTAAGACAGGTCAGCAAGACACTGGTAAGGAATACTATACTCTTACTTACAAAAAGAGTACAAGTAATCACCACCTCTATCCTATCGGTGGCATTAAGAACAACCCGGGAACACTCTTTATCCCATTGGCATACAATGACGATTTGACTTGGGAGACAACCACCACATGGAACGTCGGTATCGACTATGGTATGTTCGATCAAAGACTTACCTTAAACCTTGATGCATATTATCGCAAGACAACCGACTTGCTCAGTACTACAACTATCTCTGCAGGTCAGAACTTTGACAATGCACTCTTGATGAATGCCGGTACATTGGAAAATAAGGGCTTTGAAGTTGCCATCACAGGTCGTCCTATCCAGACAAAAGACTGGTTTGTAGAAGTTGGTGTCAACGCTGCCTACAACAAGAACAAGATTACCGAACTTGCTGGCGGTCGTGATATGATTGAGGCAGGTATGCAGGTTGGTGAGAATCAGCCCATCACCTATCATAAGGTAGGACAGCCAGCCAACTCTTTCTTGGTTTACCAGCAGGTATATGACGAGAACGGACGTCCTATCATGGGCTGCTACGTAGATCGCGATGGTAATGGTGTAATTGACGAGAACGACAGATACTTCTATAAGAATATCGTAGCTCCTTGGACTGGCGGTTTCAACGTTAAGGTATCATACAAGAACTGGGATCTCGGCAGTAACTTCCGTTTCAGCTTAGGCAACTATGTCTATAACGGATATGAACAAAGTAAAGCCAATACCTCAGAACTCTACAATTCAAAGGGATATTATGAGAACGCCACAAAGGATATAACTACCTTAGGCTGGACATCATACAACTATCCTCTTACCGATTACTTTGTACAGAATGCCAGCTTCTTGAAGTGCGACAATATCACATTGGGCTACAACTTCAACAATGTATTGAAGATGGGTAAATACCATGGTATCTCAGGTCGTATCTACGCTTCATGCTCTAACGTATTTACTATCACAAAGTACAAAGGTCTTGAGCCGGAAATGACATCAGGTAAGGACAGTAATGTCTATCCACGTTGCCGCACATTCCTGCTCGGTCTCAACCTCAACTTCTAACAACTAAAAACGGATTTCAATATGAAACTCAATAAATTCAAAACAATAGCCCCAGCTGCAGCTCTTCTGCTTTCAGCAAGTTTGAGTTCTTGTATGGCAGATTTGGATAAGGGAAACATTGACCCAAATGTTGAAACGAATCCTAACACTTTAGGCTTATACAGCAAATGCTATGCGGGTCTTATTATGGAGGGCAATGACGGTAATGCCGATTTCACCATCGACGACGCTGGTAAGTCAACCCTACTCCGCAACATTTTCAACTTCAACGAGCTGCCTACCGACGAAGCTATCTGCTGGTGGTCAGACGGTGGTCTTGTGGATATCAGCTACAACAAGTACAACGCAGCCACACCAACTCTGAAGTACCTGTACTATCGTTTGATGTCTAACATTTCGTTTGAGAATAATTACTTGAACATTGATGCAGCCAAAGAGGACAAGGCAAGATATGCAGAGGTACGTGTAATTCGTGCTTACAACTATTTCCTGATGCTTGACTTCTTCGGTGATCCTGCTTTCGTTGAAAAGAGTTCATCAGAGTCACCGTATCAGGCACATACCTACAACCCTAAGTTTGAAGCAAACAAGACATACACTCGTGCAGAACTTCTTCAGTTGGGTAGAGAGTTCCTCTTCAAATGGGTAGAGAAAGAATTGCTCGAAGCTGAACCTGACTTGCTGCCAGCAAAGCCAGAGAAAGACACCGATGCAGACTATGGTCGCGTTGACAAAGGCACATGCTGGTTGCTCTTAAGCCGTCTGTATCTCAATGCAGGTACTTACCTTAACAACGACGGTCAGGACAACCCTTATTGGGACAAGGCACTTCAGTACGCTGAGAATGTTATTAATTCTGAATATGCCCTCTTCGATGACAGCAAGATATCTGAAGCAGCAAAAGACAAAGGCTACAAGCCATACGACCTGCTCTTTATGGGCGATAACGGATCGAACGGTGCAAGTTGTGAGGCTCTGCTTCCATTGATGCAAGACGGCACTATTACCCAGGGATATGGCGGTTCGCTATTCTATGTAGCTGCTCTTTGGAATGATGCAATGAAGAGCGTTACAGGCAAGGATGCCGGTACCACTGAGAACGCTTGGTCGGGTATGCGCGTTCGTCCTTCATTCCTGAAGGTTTTCTTTAACAATCCTTCTGTTGTAGTAAACAAGGAGGCTGAGGATATTCGTGCAATGAAGATTGACGACCGTGCAATTTTCTGGGGAAAGGGTAACGATAAGAACGAACGCACCTTGGAACTTGGCGAAAACAAAAGTTTCTTCTCAGGTATTGTGACACCCAAGTGGAACAACAACTACGCTGAAGGTGGTACCCAACACGATAGCAAGTTTGTAGACACAGACTTCTTCCTCTTCCGTGTAGCTGAGGCTTACCTCAATGCAGCAGAGGCAGAGATGCACCTTAATGGTGATGGTTCGGATAAGGCTAAGGGTTATATTGACAAGCTTCGCAATCGCGCCCACGCTGAAGTGCATTCATCTTACACCCTTAATGACGTGCTCGACGAGCGTGCCCGTGAGTTGTACTGCGAAGGTTTACGTCGTACCGACTTGATTCGTTTCAATCAGTATGGTGGCAACAAGGCAACATACAAATGGGAGTTGAAGGGTGGTAGCGACAATGGCTCTAACTTCGACAAGACCAAGAACGTATATCCACTCCCATCTTCAGAGATTCTTGCCAACAAGAACCTGACCCAAATTGACGGATATAACGAGTAAAAATAATTAAAGTATAATAGAAGTATAAAATAAACGCAATATGAAGAATAAATATATGATGGGTGCTCTGCTTTTCGGCATCATCAGCTTATTCGCATCATGTTCGGATGACAACGACTCTAACCCTACGCTGATTCAGCCTACAGAGTTCAAATTGAATACTCCTGAATATGCCAACGGATTTATTGATTTGGAGAAATCCAAGGAGCTTAACTTTACATGGTCACAGCCTAAGTACACAGCCGACAATGCTCCTCTCAACGTAACGTACGAGATACAGGTATCTCCAAAGAACTCGTTCACCGTTTCTGCCGATGAAGCCGCAAACGATGAGAGTGGTGAAAAGGTTGCCGACTACGATATTCTCAGCCCGACAACACAGTATTGCAATGCTACTATCTCGGCTGAAGAAATAGACAAGAGTCTGGTGCGTGTCCTTAAATTCAAGGAGAACGAAGTTCCTGCCGAGCAGGCGGTAAGCATCCGTATCAATGCTTACATAGTGGAAGGTAACAAACGTCTCAACCCTATCACATCCAACACTGTCACTTTCAAAGCCAAACCTTACTTTATTGAATTGAAGGACGCTACCCCAATAATGTGGTATCTTGTAGGCAACATGTTCGGTGGCAAGTGGGGCGACAAAAAGGAGTCAATTGGTGTGGAAAATCTTCCTATGTTCATGAAGCCCAACTTCCGTTACGACAAGAAGACAGGTACGGGCGAGATTGAATACACCAACTTCTTCCTTACAGACGAATTCAACGAAAAAGCAGAATCTGCTGTAGCAGGTTTCAAGATTCTGCCTTCAAGCTTCGTTTGGGACTACAGTATGGACGGCGGTGGAAAGCTGAAGGACAATATCGCCTATCGTGGTTCAACTAATAGCGATGGAGGTCATATCCTTGCATCAGCAGCCGGTTACTACACAATCACATTGAACACCGCCAAGAATACAGCCACTATGGTGAAGTACGAGGGCGATGTAACAGACTACGGCACTATCCAGATTGCTGGTACATTCAACGATTGGGCAGACACTCCAATGCTTCCTTACAACACTGAGGGCGTTGAGAACCATGCTTGGTACTATGTAATGGATGTTCCTGCTGGTGAGACAGTAAACTTCAAGTTCAAGATTGCTGATGGCAACGCTTGGGGTAAATCATGGGGATATGGTGCAACTAATGGAGCTATCAACATGTACGGCAAATGTGAATCAGGTGGCAACAACATCGGTTTGGAAGCTGGCAAGTACGTCATCTCATTCAACGACATCACCGGTGCATTCAGCATCGTTAAATTGTAAATCACTTTAAGCAAAGACAATTATGATCAAGAAAATATTATTGGGAATGACCCTGCTGATGTCTATGGTGTCTTGCACCGAGGACTTCACCGATTGGGGTAAACCACAGACCAATCCACAGGAGGATGCCGTAACATTCGGCAATGGTAGCGTAGCTCCAGTTGATGTCATCAACTTGGCTGACGTTAAGACAGAGAAGGTAAAAGTGGCGAGCATTGTTGCTCCCACTTCTTCCAACGCTGCTTATACACCTAATTATAAGATTAACTTCGACGGTCAGTCATTCGACATTGATGCTGATGGCAACATGGCAACAGCTGAATTGACAAGCTATATCGTAGATAAGTATGGCAAGCGTCCTATGGAGCGCGACATTGATGCTACTCTTGATGCATGGGTAAGCAATGGAGCAACAGCCGTGAAGATGGCTACATCTGCAACATTCCAGGTTAAGGCCATTCCTGAGGCTCCGGTTATTGAAGAGGGTTACTACCTCGTTGGTGATATGTTTACTACAGAAGACGTAAATGGTTGGACGAAAGAAGTCGCAAAGGCATTCAAGCACAGCGACAAGGACGTGTATGAGGATCCTATCTTCACCGTAAGCTTCGAGACAACAAAGGCTGACCAGTACTGGAAAATTATTCCTAAGAAGAACATCGACTCTGGCGACCTTTGGGCTGCCGGCGTAGTAGGACCTAAGGTTGACGGCGACGACAGCATGACAGGTTTGTTGACTAACACCGAAGCCAAGGCTGGTAAGATTGCCAAGGCTGGCAAGTACAAGCTCACTATCAACATGATGGACTACTCTTATACCTTAGAGGAGGTTAACTACGATCCATTCATTTACTTCATCGGCGCAACTGACGGCTGGACAAACGCTGAGCAGAAGCTTGCTCTCGTAGACGATGCAAAGGGAGTATACACTGGTTACCTTTATTGTGCCGACCCTAACGGTTGGGGCAATCAGTTCAAGTTCCAGCGTGTAGCCGGTAGTTGGGATAATGAGATAAATTCTGGTGCATTCAGCACATTCTCTGGTGCAGCAACCAGCGAAGGTGGAAACATCGGCGTTAACGCAGGAGAAGGTGTATACTACTTCGATGTAAATCTTTCAGAAGGCACTATCACAGCCACTAAGGTTGAGACCATGGGTATGATTGGTACCTTCAACAATTGGGATGGCGACGCTAAAATGACTTGGAATGCTGAAGAGTATTGCTTTGAGGCAACAAATGTAGGTGTTACAGCAGATGGTTGGAAGTTCCGCGTAAACGGTGGTTGGGACATCAACCTCGGTGGAAGCCTCAACAACCTGACAGCAGGTGGCGACAACCTCTCGGTAGCAGGCAACACTATCAAGTTGTATCCTACAAGAAAGACTTCTGAGAATATCTACTGCACAGTGAAATAAGTAACTTCACCAGAATAAACACAGTATAATCGAGTAGGAGGTAAATACTAATCATAGGTGTTTATCTCCTACTTTCGTAT
>URQS01000058.1 GCA_900550035.1 uncultured Prevotella sp.
AAAAGAACGAGCCTTACTTTCTGATGGCAGCCCGGAAAGTGTGCAGCATCCGTAGTATGGGTGTTGTTCGCATTGCCCCTGAAGAATGTTCGACCTCTCTCCCTTGCTGCTCTGGAGTGAAGAGAAGCTTTGCTCCTGGGCAGTTTCGCCTTGTTTGCAGAATACACAGCAACGCCGTGCATGGAGAGAACTGGCGAAAGGGGATAATACACGCATAGATATATTCCATATAACACTTATATAGAATAATATTGTTTCCTTATAAGGATTCTTATTACTATATATGTATTCTTTCTATACAGTAACGTGTAATTATAGATAATGGTCATTCAACCATACGACTATAGGTTTGAGTTTGTCCTTTATCGACATTCTCTATCTTGATAAGAACCATTGCTCTTGATGGAATCGTGCTTGGAAGTTCTTTCATCAGTTTACCTATTATTTCATCCACGTTGTTAAAGCCAACATCAGTGAACTCACTGATTTTCCTTCCTCGATAAAAAATAGAGCCTTTCATCATCTGACGGAATGAGAAACGTTCAAATACCGTGCTATCAGCCTTCGAATAATCTCGTGATTTATCCTCAGTGAAGAATATCTTCTCCAAGACTTTTTCATTCAACGCCCATGCAGGTGAGAAGTCTATCTTAACATAAGACCTTGTCACACGATGACGGTCTGAATGGTTCATAGCAAAGCCAACCTCATCAATGGATGCTCCACATTCGTTTTGGGCAACAGTTGCCCATGTATGGCGAAATGTATATACACAATACGCCTTCTCATGTGGAATATGGAGACTTTTCTCGCATATCTGACGGATTCCACAATTAATGTTGGCACCAAAACTGTCGCTGTTGGTCATACGTTTGTGGAAATCGAAAAGATAAGGCGAGGTTGTTTTATCAAGATACTTGTCGAATACAGGTTGCAAGATACCAGGTATCTTCATTTCCATATAAGCATGATCGTTTCTGAACTTGCGAGTTTTTGCTCGCTCATAGCTAATGATGCCATCATGGTAATCTTCTTTCTTCAAATTATATATATCAACCGTATTCATTCCTGCAAGGCAAAGCACCATCATGGCAACATCATGTCCAAGCTCTGCCAAAGGCAATATACGGTCGGAAGGTGGGAGAGGAGCGGCAAAGAAAGCACGGCATTCTTCCATAGTAATAGCTCGCTTCTCTGGAGTGTCTGCCTTTGGTATTTTTATTTTTAGCCATGGATTTGTTGTTATACGGATGATACCGCAATCATAGTCGTTAAATTCAAGCAACGCTTGCCTGAATATTTGTCTTATACATATAGGGTACATTTCCTTGGCTCTTGCAGTTTTGGCAAGAGACTTTATCCATCCATTGATAAACTTGGATGTGAGTTGCGAACACATTACTTTATTGGAACCTGCATAGAGTTCCAAATGTCTATAGGCAAGTTCGTAGTTCCTGGCGTTCCGTTCATGACCATTGTTGTATAGATTGTCATGGTATTGCCTTGCATAATCTGAAAAGCATACATCAGCTGTACCGCTTTCCAAATATGCTACAACATCATCCACACTCCATGTGCTAATAGGCTGTTTGTTGAGCATATCCGCAAAATGGGCTATCTTGACAGTACATGCTTCAAGAACAAAAGGATCCTTGACTTCATGGTTCTTTTTATTCACAGATTTTGTTTCTACGATTTTGTCTGTTTTCAGATACCTTGACTTTCTGTTGTGAGTAACCCGGATAGATACATTCCAGAATCCATCTGCTCTCTGTCTAAGTGCCACTGTTTTAAATGTTGCCATATCTTTTATGTTTAAATTGTTCTTAGAATCATTTTTAAAGTTGTAAAACATGTGTAAAACATGTCCTTGGAAATTGTAAAACATATGTAAAACATCTATCATCATTTGTAGCATTTCAGTGGTACTTCCGCTAAAAACGAATTAAGTGGAAAGTCCTCTGTTACAAGGACTTTCCACTTAATTTATTGAGAGTCAAATATTTGCTATTATTCCTCAACAGCAGCTTGGGCGGCCGCAAGTCTGGCAATAGGTACTCTAAACGGAGAGCATGAAGCGTAGTTCATACCTACCTTAGCGCAGAACTTAACTGATGAAGGTTCGCCACCGTGCTCACCGCAGATACCAGTGCGGAGGTTAGGACGTGTAGCGCGACCGTTCTCAACAGCCATCTTGATGAGCTGGCCAACACCCTCCTGGTCAAGAACCTGGAACGGGTCAACCTTCAAAATCTTCTTCTCCATATATGCTGGGAGGAATGAAGCGATGTCGTCACGAGAGTAGCCGAATGTCATCTGTGTCAAGTCGTTGGTACCGAATGAGAAGTACTGAGCCTCCTCTGCAATCTTAGCAGCTGTAAGGGCAGCACGAGGAATCTCAATCATTGTACCAACCTCAAACTCAACCTCTACGCCGTACTCTGCGAATACTTCCTTAGCGGTAGCGAGGATGATAGACTTCTGCTGCTTGAGCTCCTGTACAGTACCGATGAGCGGAACCATAATTTCAGGACGTGGGTTGAAGCCTTCCTTCTTCAGCTGGCAAGCAGCACCGAGGATGGCACGTGTCTGCATAGCTGTGATTTCGGGGAATGTGATGCCAAGACGGCAACCACGGTGACCGAGCATTGGGTTGTTTTCTGCTAATGAGTTAACACGCTTCTTGATTTCTGAAACGCTAACACCCATTTCATTAGCCATAGTCTCCTGACCAGCCTTATCGTGGGGAACGAACTCGTGGAGAGGTGGGTCGAGCAAACGGATGTTCACATGGCAACCGTCCATAGCCTTGAGGATGCCGTAGAAGTCGGCCTTCTGATAGGGGAGGAGCTTGGCAAGAGCCTTCTCACGACCCTCTACAGAGTCAGCCAAAATCATCTCACGCATAGCAACAATCTTCTGGTCGTCGAAGAACATGTGCTCTGTACGTGTCAGACCGATACCCTTAGCACCGAACTGACGTGCAACCTTAGCATCGTGAGGAGTATCAGCATTGGTGCGAATCTCCATCTTGGTATACTTGTCGCAGAGGTCCATGAGCTCCTTGAAGTCGCCTGAAAGCTCAGCAGCCTTGGTCTCAATCTGGCCAGCGTAAACCTGACCTGTAGTACCGTTCAATGAGATGTAGTCGCCCTCTTTGTAAACAACGCCTTCAATCTCGACAGTCTTGGTCTTGTAGTCTACATTGATAGAGCCTGCACCAGAAACGCAGCACTTACCCATACCACGAGCTACAACGGCAGCGTGAGAAGTCATACCGCCACGGGCTGTAAGGATACCCTCAGCAGCTGACATACCAGCGAGGTCCTCAGGTGAAGTTTCGATACGAACCATGATTACCTTCTTTCCATCATCGTGCCATTCCTCAGCATCGTCAGCGTGGAATACAATCTGACCGCAAGCTGCACCTGGAGAAGCAGGAAGACCCTGTGTGATAACCTTAGCCTTAGAGAGAGCCAATTTGTCGAATACTGGGTGCAAGAGCTCGTCGAGCTTCTGCGGCTCGCAGCGAAGAATGGCTGTCTTCTCGTCAATCATACCCTCGTGAAGGAGGTCCATAGCAATCTTAACCATAGCGGTACCAGTACGCTTGCCGTTACGTGTCTGGAGGAACCAAAGCTTGCCTTCCTGGACGGTGAACTCCATATCCTGCATGTCGCGGTAGTGCTTCTCAAGCTTGTCCTGAAGGCGTCAAGCTCCTTGTAGAGCTCAGGCATTGCCTCTTCCATTGAAGGATAGTTAGCTGCACGATCTTCCTCAGAGATGCCGGCACGCTCAGCCCAACGCTGTGAGCCAATCTTTGTAATCTGCTGCGGTGTACGGATACCAGCAACTACGTCCTCGCCCTGAGCGTTAATAAGGTACTCACCGTTGAAGAGGTTCTCGCCATTACCAGCATCGCGGCTGAAGCAAACACCAGTTGCAGATGTCTCACCCATATTGCCGAATACCATAGCCATAACAGAAACAGCTGTTCCCCACTCGTCAGGAATTCCTTCCATCTTACGATAGAGGATAGCGCGCTCGTTCATCCAACTGCGGAATACAGCGCAGATAGCACCCCAAAGCTGCTCCTTAGGATCGGTTGGGAAATCGCTGCCAGTCTGCTCCTTGATAGCCTTCTTGAAAAGCTCAACAAGTTTCTTAAGAGACTCTACAGAGAGGTCCTTATCAAGAACAACGCCCTGCTCCTCTTTCACCTTCTCGATGATTGCTTCGAACGGATCGATATCTTCCTTGTTCTCTGGCTTCATGCCAAGAACAACGTCACCGTACATCTGTACAAAACGACGGTAGCTATCGTAAACGAAGTGTGGGTTGCCTGTCTTCTCTACCATGCCTGCAGCAACTTCGTCGTTCAGACCAAGGTTGAGGATGGTGTCCATCATACCAGGCATTGAGGCGCGAGCACCTGAACGTACTGAAACCAAGAGAGGGTTCTTCGGGTCACCAAACTTGCAATTCATCAGTTCTTCAGTGTGAGCCACTGCAGCATTGACTTCGTCAGTAAGCAGTTCAACAATCTTCTGCTGACCTACCTTATAATACTCATTGCAAGTGTCAGTTGTTATTGTAAAACCTGGAGGTACGGGAACACCAATATGGTTCATTTCAGCAAGGTTTGCACCCTTACCACCGAGTACCTCACGCATTGAGGCGTTACCTTCGGCCTGTCCATTACCGAAAGTATAAACTCTTTTTTCGTTCATAAGTTAATTAGGTTTGTTTTTTATATTCTTTATTATATGTTTTTTCTATCTGCAAAGATAATTCCAATTTCGGAATATACCAAATAATTTTAAGCAAAAATGTAATGTCTATATTGCATTTTTATATAGTTTATCTGTTATCGCAAACATTTTCATTGGTTCTCGTTTATATTTGTAAATATCATAATGTCATTTTGTAATATTCTATCAATCCATTGATTGGACTTTTTAATATCTTTCCGACAGTATAGCCGTTGTTTTCTGCTGCTTTATGCAATTGAATGCTGTAGTAATGGGCTATGCTGCCTATGGCATTTATCATGGGTGTAGCGCCAATGCTGATATATTGTCTCAAATTCTTGTTGATGAATTGCTCAAAGTTCATTATAACGAGCTGCTCAATGTCGGGATTGTCTATGTGTCGGGCGGCAAACTGCGATAGAGATGCTAGAAATCGGTTAGGTGCTGGCTGTCTATATACATTATTTATTATATCAGACAATTCCAGTTGGGTTTCTTCCATAAAACTTTTGCACAGTTGTAGGGGTAACAATCCTTTGAAAACAGCATTGACTATTAGTTTGCCTAGAGCTGCTCCGCTGCCTTCATCGCCTAGAATGAATCCGAGTGGGGGTGTATGTAGTGTCATCTTCTGTCCGTCGTACAGACATGAGTTGGAACCAGTGCCAAGTATGCATACCAATCCTTCGTTGTTTCCGCATAATGCGTGGCATGCTGCCATTATGTCACTTTCTACTGTTATTGCGGCATTTTTGTGGAATACGTTTCTCAGTATTTGGTTGATAATATGGGTCTTGTCGGCCATGCAACCAGCTCCATAATAATGTATCTGGTCGACGTCGTTGAGATTTATGGCTTTCCGTCGGGCCTCGACTACCATATCTACTTCAATTGTCTGCCTTACCTCTTCCTGCGACTGCACCACCGGGTTGATGCCCTTGGTGTGTATTGTATGTGTAGTGTGCTTGTGGCTGACGAAGCACCAATCTGTCTTGGTGCTGCCACTGTCTACAATAAGTATCATATTTTTTTATTTCAAGTAAAGATAGTAAATCGCAGCTAGAGCAATTACTACTATTGCTGTTAAAACAAGTTTGATTAGGCAACCGGTAATCTTTTTGAATATCAGAAAACCAAAGATTATTGCTACTAAAATGAAAACGTAATAACCAAAATTAGAAGACATAATTTACACTTTTTGATTTTTTGTGCAAAGATACAACAAAAAATCGGTTCGTTCGATTTTCTTGTAAAAAGAAAGAAGGGTATGACATTTGATAGCCATACCCTTCAAAGGATATTGTTCAATTAGTTCTCCATGAACTTCTTGGCAGCACGCAACTGATGGCGCATGTTGCTAAGTAGCTGCTGGCTCTCCTGAAGCACGTTGAGATAGACGAGCGACACCTTGAGGTTGCTGTTGTCCTTGGCTTGCTGGATCCGGTCGATGTGTTGCTTTCTTACTACTGAGAGATTGTCCTTGCATTGGTCGGCCATAGCAAGAGTGTCGCGATAGTGCTCGAAGCGTGAAGTAGAAATCTGAGCTTCGGTCTGCTGCATGAGGTCGTTGATATTGTTGCGGACGGCTATAAACTCGTCGATGTAGACCTGGGGCAGCGGATTGAAGTTATTGTCGACGTGCTCCTTGATTGGGTCGAGCATACGGCGCAAGCAGTAGAGGTACTGTTCGGAAGAGTTGATGCCCAGATGGAACCATGTGTTGCGCTCGATGGCAATGTCGGCAGGCACACGCTTCAGAGCGAGCAACTCCTGACGTCTGTACTTCTTTAGGATTTCCATTTCCTTGTCGAGGTTGGACAGTACGTGTCTGAGTATCTTCGGACTCTCACTCTCCAATCCGTTGATTATTTCGTTGAACTGTGTCAATGTGAAGCGTGTCATGAAGCTCTGTGTACGCGATACGTGCTTCTTGAGCAAGTCCCAGACGATTTCGGGGTCGCGGGTGCGCATCATAAGCTGGAACACTTCCTCCTTGCCAGCCTCCTGCTCCTTGCGTTTGTATTTCCTGTTGCTGCGGATAAGCATGAAGATAACCAATGCCATCAGCAGAACCTTCGCCAAGGCTCCTCCATAGAACATCACGAGGCAGACGAGGGCACATGTGGCGAATGCAACACCGGCTGTGATGAACCATCCACCGATAACGCTTATCACACCGGTAACGCGGAATACTGCACTCTCGCGACTCCATGCGCGGTCTGCCAATGAAGAACCCATTGCAACCATAAATGTCACGTATGTGGTAGACAGGGGCAACTTATAATTAGTACCGATAGTGATGAGCATTGAAGCCAGAACAAGATTGATGGCAGCTCTCACTACGTCGAAAGCGGCACCGTCGTTAAGCTCCGCCTCCTGCTTGTTGAAGCGTGAGTCAAGCCATCTTCTAAGACCTACGGGCAGCATCTGCGTGATGCTTGAACTTGAATCCTGAGTTATTCTCACTACGCCACGAGCCACACGTGACGAACCGAACATCTCATCGCCCTCGTCCTGGCGGCTTAGGTCTACAGAAGTCTTGATTACGTTGCGGGCTTTCTTAGATGTAGCCATTGCAATAATCATGATGACGCCGGCTGCAAGCAGAAAGAGTGGGGGAGTCTTTGCCGAACCGTTAAGTGATTGCATCATATAGTTGGTGGCACCTACAGAGTTGGAGTTGGCCACGAAGTCCTGATAAGAGTCGAGGCCAGCAAGGGGCACACCGATGAAGTTGACAAGGTCGTTGCCTGCGAAAGCCATGGCAAGGGCGAATGTACCCATGAGCACAATAAACTTGAACACGTTCACCTTGAGCAAATGGATTATCTCCATGACAATGGTAGAACCGATGAATGTGTAAATGATCAGAGCAGTCATGTTGTTCTCAATCCACATCCTTGTGTCCTCAGCGATGAAGTGCGACTTGCCCATTCCCTTAAGGAAGATGAAGTAAGAAAGGGCTGTGAAGGCGATACCGCCGAAAATGGCTATCGACCAACGTGAATGCTTGCGGTAGTTGAATGTGAACACTATACGTGAGAGCCACTGTACAACAATACCGAATACGAAAGCAATGGCTACGCTGACAAAAATTGCCACGATAACGCTTAACGCCTTGTCGGTGTTGAGAAGGTCACCGAATGAGAGTGATGGGTCGTCTGCAATCTTAATGGCAGCCAGAATGAACGTTCCGCCCAACAGTTCAAACACGAGCGATACGGTAGTTGACGTAGGCATTCCCAAGGTGTTGAAAATGTCGAGAATGATGACATCGGTTACCATCACGGCGAGGAAGATTGTCATTACGTCGTAGAAGGAGAAGTTGGATGGCTGCATGATTCCATGCCTTGCAACGTCCATCATTCCCGACGACATTACAGCACCAATCGCCACACCTGCCGATGCTACAATCAATACTGTGCGAAACTTGGCCACCTTGGCACCAATCGCACTGTTCAAAAAATTCACGGCATCGTTGCTGACTCCGACAAAAAGGTCGAATATAGCCAGACATAGCAAGAATGCCACAATCACAAGATACATTGTTTCCATATTGCTTTTTATAGTATGAATGGGTTTGTTTTGTATTTTTTTTACGCTTGCAAAATTATAATTGCAATATTACACGTGGTTTAAACACATATTACAATCCTGTTACAAGCTACATTTGGGGTTAATGTCTGTTAATAAATTCTGCTAAAGTATTGTACTTTCGCAATAACATCGTAATTTAGTGAAGCAATTATAATAACAATGGAAAGATTTAAAGTAATCATAGTGGAAGATGTGCCACTGGAACTCAAAGGCACAGAAGGTATTCTGCGTAATGAAATGCCTGAAGCCGACGTTATTGCTACAGCCGATTCGGAAGATGCATTCTGGAGAGAATTCAGGCAAAACAAGCCCGACCTTGTGCTTCTCGACTTGGGGCTTGGAGGCAGCACAACGGTGGGAGTGGAGATTTGCCGCAAACTCAAAGGTGAGCATCCGGAAATGAAGGTGCTTATCTTCACAGGCGAAATACTGAACGAACGCCTGTGGGTTGATGCTATCGATGCCGGATGCAACGGCATAATACTCAAGAGTGGCGAGATGCTCACCCGTAGCGACATAATGCGGGTGCTGGAGGGAAGGAAATATGTATTCAACCAGCCTATATTAGAAAAGGTGGTGGAACGCTTCTGCGAGTCGGTACGCAACGTGATGCGGCACAATGATGCTATGATACGTTACGAGATTGATGAGTATGATGAGCGCTTCCTGCGCCATCTTGCTCTTGGTTATACTAAAGAACAGATTTCTAATTTGCGAACTATGCCTTTCGGAGTGAAGAGTCTGGAGAAGCGCCAGAACGAACTCGTACAAAAATTATTTCCTAATGGCAATCAGGGAATGGGCATAAATGCCACCCGCCTTGTAGTAAAGGCTTTTGAACTGCAAATTCTTGATGTGCAGAATCTATATGCAGATGAGTAGGAGGCTTTTGACTATAATATCAGCTTATGCCTGTTTGATGCTTTTCTTTCTGCAGATAGCGGTAGTGTTGGGATCGTGGGTGGCTTCGATACTATATCCCGAACTTGCTATACGCTCGATGTTTGTGGGCGAAAGTGTAAGGTGGTTTTGGAGCAGTTTGGCCGACAATATGTCGTCCACGCTATTGGTGTGGCTTCTGTTGTCGGGCGCTATGGCTGAATTGTTTGTAGGAGGCGGACTGCTTAAAGCCATAATGTCATATAAACAAACTACTGATTATGAACGGATGGCTCTAATAGTTGTAGCGTGGGAATTAGTGGCAATGGTCATAGTGCTTTTCTTTCTTGCCTTTGTTCCGCATGCTGTACTGCTTAGCGCGCTTGGAACGATTACTCCCAATTCCTATCTAGATAGTTTCGTGATAATGGTCATAGTAGGAGTATGCATTATGTCATTGACATATGGTATGGTGACTGGCCGATATTCCACGTTTGTAGATACTTTTAGTGCTGCCGCAACAGGTGTAGCTACGACAGCACCATTAGTTATTGTGTATTTGTTGGCAGCAGAACTGTATAGTTCTGTTGTTTGGATATTTAATTGATATTGAGGTTGTCAAAGACAAGCCCTTTTTGCAACACCTTGTCAAACTCGTTCTCGAAGTTGGGAGTGAAAACCGACTTGCCGATATTCTCCAATATCTCGTCGAGACTCCAGTAGCGTCCGCCGTCCAGCTCGTCTGTGCTCGGATGTATAGGCTCGTCGTAAATGGTGTAAAACACATTGACAAGCTCTTTCTCTACACGGCTTTCAAACACGTACGATTTTATGAAGACGGGCTTGAATAGCATAATACCCAACTCTTCAGACACCTCACGTTGCAGAGCCTCATCAATACTCTCGCCATAGTCAACGTGTCCACCGCATGCCGTGTCCCATTTGCCAGGCTGAATGTCTTTCCATTCAGGACGTTTCTGTAGATAAAGTCCTTTCTGTCGGTTGAAGACATGCAGATGAACTACGGGGTGAAGTTGCTTCGAACCATCGTGTGCTTCGCCCCTTGAAATGTGGCCTATAACGTTTCCGCTTTCGTCAACGAGTGGAAAACATTCATTGTTATTGTCTTTTTTCATGTTAACTTAATCTTCTTTCGTCATTTAGTATTTCGGATTTTTTTATTCCGATTTGCAGTTTCTTCATTCAGTTTTCATTCTAATTACAAACTGATGGTGTAGATTTTGCTGCTGTTGAAAACGTTGTGTATAGAGTCTTTGTCGGGTGTGGTCTTGAATATTCCGAAAATAGAACTACCGCTACCGCTCATTTGGGCATAGGATGCTCCAGCTTCGTACAGTTTGTTTTTGATTTCCTGTAGTTCGGGATATTGGGCGAATACACTTTCTTCAAAATCGTTGGTCAGTAATCCTTTCCATTGTTCTATTGGCATTGCTACAATCTCGCGGCATGACACTTTAGGCATGCGTGGAGTAATTCCTGCAAAAGCCTCCTTGGTTGAGACTGATACCTGTGGCTTTACAATAACGAGAGTGTAACCGTTTAATGTATTGTTAGTGATTTTTACTGGCGACAGAATCTCGCCAATACCCTCGGCATAAGCAGGCTCAGCATTGATGAAGAATGGGCAGTCGGCTCCAAGACGTGCAGCATACTTTTCTAGTTCGGCATTGCCTGCATTGATACGAAAACGTTGGTCTAGCAGCTTCAGCATGAAAGCAGCATCGCTCGAACCGCCACCAAGTCCGGCCTGGCTCGGAATACGTTTGTACAGATGTGCATGGATACGTGGTATCTCATAATCGGCAGCCAGCATGTTGTAGGCTTTCACCACAAGATTGTCAGCCTCGTTGCAGCATATTCCGTCGCCGCTAACTTTAAGGTCGCAATTCATGTCAGACGGGAACTGCTCGCTCATGGTCTTTATCTCCAAAGCATCACAAAGCTGCACGGGCACGAATACTGTCTGCAGATTGTGATAGCCGTCGTTTCGCTTCTCGACGATATTGAGTCCGAGATTTATTTTTGCGCAAGGAAAATCAATCATATAATATAATGTGTATTGGGGAAATACAAGAGGGGATGTGCTCACACATTCATTGCATGAAGCATATCCCCTCAGGTTTTCAGTTAATATATTATTTCTCTCTCTTTATCTTGTCAACGTAAGCATCTATAACAGCCACGGCTGTGATGTTGACGATGTCACGTACCGAGCTTTCGAAGTCGGTAAAGTGGATAGGCTTGTTAAGACCCATCTGGATTGGGCCGATGATTTCAGCATCTGGATCTAATGCTTGCAACAACTTGTAACTGCCCTGGGCGCTACTCATATTGGGAAATACAAGTGTGTTGACATCCAGTCCCTTCAAGCGTGTAAATGGATACTTGTCGTCACGAAGCTGCTTGTTGAGTGCAAAATTAACCTGCATCTCACCGTCTATAATCATGTCGGGATAACGCGACTGCAGAGTCTCTACGGCGTTGTGAACCTTTACCGGGCTTCCAATCTCGTCAGTACCGAAGTTAGAGTAGCTAATCATGGCAATGTGTGGCTCCTCATTGAAGAACTGTACTGTATTGGCAGACAGACGGGCGATGTCAATGAGTACGTTCTCGTCAGGATGACGGTTGATGAGTGTATCCGAGAGGAAGAACACGCCCTTCTTGGTATTGAGGATGTGCATTGTGGCGAATGTGTTGAATTCAGGACGTATGCCGATAACCTCCTTGGCCACCTTGATAGTGTTGGAGTATTTGGTATACAAGCCAGTGATGAATGCGTCAGCGTCGCCCGTCTCTACCATCATCATACCGAAGTAGTTGCGCTCGTACATCTTGTCGTAAGCTTCCTCGAAGGTGTAACCCTGACGTGCACGTTTCTTTGCCAAATGCTTGGCGTAAGTGGCACGTCTGCCTTGCTCCTGGTCGGCGCGCATGTCAATCAGTTCAATACCGTCAAGATTGAGTTTCAAACGCTCAGCCACACGGCGCAAGCGGTCGGGATTGCCCAACAGGATAGGGTAGCAGAAGCCTTCTGTTTTGGCCTGTACTGCAGCCTTCATCATGGAAGGATGGGCACCTTCGGCAAATACTACGCGCTGCGGATGCATGCGTGCAGTATCGTGCAGATTGCGTGTCAGCTTGGTTTCCTGGCCGAGCAACTCCATAAGGTTCTTCTTGTATGAATCCCAGTCGGTTATTGTCTTTCTTGCTACTCCACTTTCGATAGCAGCTTTTGCCACAGCGGCACTAACTTCTGTGATAAGACGTGGGTCAACAGGTTTCGGAATGAAATACTTAGGTCCGAAGCTTAAATCGTTGACATGGTAAACTTCATTTACAATGTCGGGAACAGGTTGCTTTGCCAAGTCGGCAATAGCGTGTACGGCAGCCATCTTCATCTCTTCGTTGATAGCTTTGGCATGAACGTCAAGAGCACCACGGAAGATGTATGGGAAACCTATTACGTTGTTGATCTGGTTTGGGTAGTCGCTACGTCCGGTCGACATGAGCACATCAGGACGGCTTGCCATTGCATCCTCGTAGCTGATTTCTGGTACGGGGTTGGCAAGAGCAAACACGATAGGCGAATCAGCCATTGAACGTATCATATCCTGCGAAAGCACATTGCCCTTTGACAGGCCTACGAATACGTCTGCACCATTAATAGCTTCCTCAAGAGTGTGGATGTCTGTTCGTTTGGTAGCAAACATCTGCTTCTGTGGGGTAAGGTTAGGGCGGTCGGCTGTGATTACGCCTTTAGAGTCGAGCATTACTATATTCTCTACCTTTGCTCCCAATGCCACATAAAGCTTTGTGCAGCTGATGGCAGCCGCGCCGGCACCATTCACAACAATGCGCACATTGGCTATATCCTTGCCTGCCACTTCAAGAGCGTTCTTCAGTCCGGCAGCCGAGATGATGGCAGTACCATGCTGGTCGTCGTGCATTACAGGAATATCGAGAGTCTTCTTCAGACGCTCTTCAATGTAGAAGCATTCAGGAGCCTTGATGTCCTCAAGGTTGATGCCGCCAAATGTTGGGGCTATCTTCTCTACAGCCTCGCAGAACTTCTCTGGGTCTTTCTCGTCGACCTCAATGTCAAACACATCGATTCCTCCGTATATCTTAAACAGAAGTCCCTTGCCTTCCATTACTGGCTTGCCGCTCATGGCACCAATGTCGCCAAGGCCGAGTACGGCAGTACCGTTAGATATTACAGCAACAAGGTTACCTTTGTCAGTATACTTGTATACATCATCAGGATTGCTCTGGATTTCCAAACAAGGGAAAGCCACTCCGGGGGAATATGCAAGACTAAGGTCGGTTTGGGTGTGGTAAGGTTTTGTCGGCTTGACTTCTATTTTGCCAGGACGACCGCTTTGGTGGTATTCCAGAGCGCTTTCTTTTGTGATTTTTACCATTTTTATTCTGTTTTTGTTATTTTATATACAAACTTATAATACGATACAAAAGTAACTAAAAACATGAGAATGAGCAACATTATTTACTTTTTTTTTGATTATTAATTACTTGTCTAAACATGTTAGATTTAAGTTGGTTTAATAAAGTTGAATTTTAGACTTGTTAAAGTGGTCTTTTAATCTTATTAAAGTTATCTATTGTAGTCTTAAATGTATTATATTTTTTTTCTGAAAACTATGAGCCAACCAAAAGTTTTTTGTAACTTTGCACCATACTCATAATATATACAGATAATACATACAGATGCATAAAGACAATTTACAGACTAACTATCGTATGGAGCTGCCTGCAAAGATAATGCATGTTGCTATGCGTGAATTCAGACGGTGTGGAGTGAAGGCTGTCAAAATGGATGATATAGCAAGTCGTTTGAGCATATCGAAGCGTACATTATATGAAATATTTTCCAATAAGGAAGAATTACTTTTGGAATGCGTTCGTATGCAAGAGGAGGCATTTGAAGACCATATGACCGAATTTGGTAATGATAGCAGTCACAATTCTATTGACATTATCCTTGAGTTTTACAAGTTTCAGATGCAAAACGTCAGTGACGTGTCGCCTGTTTTCTATCAAGAGTTATCGAAATATGGACATGTGATGGATTTTCTTAACCAGAAGCGCATTAAGCGCAATTCCAATGCAAAGGAATTTTTTGCGCGTGGTGTGAGTGAAGGCTATTTCCGTAAGGATGTCGATTTTGACATCGTGTCGCAGATAGGTGCCGCTTCAATGGAGTATGCAATGAAGACTGAAATGTATGAAAAATATGGAATGAAAGATTTATTGCACAACATTTTGTTCCTATTCTTGCGTGGCTTATGCACAGCTGAAGGTATTGCTCTGCTTGACTCTTCTATAGTCGAGTAGGGGCAATCTGGGTCTAGTATGTCACATAAGGTTCTATTTTTTTGAGATCTTCTTGTGAGAATTCTTTCATTAGATGCAGTTCGTTTATGGATTTAATCATACCATGCAACCGACGGTAGTTGACGATAGCGCTTGCTTGATAATAATTAATGTATGGATGATGTTTGATCTGTGCAAGTGAGCTCTTGTTTATATTGATTTTCTTGACGTTGTTGCAGTTGATATTAATAAATGCTATTGCCTTGACAGGGAAATCTTCTATTTCAAGCAGTTGCTCTTTTGAAATGTAGCCGCCTAGACGTGTGCGGTAATCAACTATGCGTCTGGCATAGTAACTACCGATTCCTGGTATTTTTTTTAATTCGGTTGTGTCTGAGCTGTTTATTTCTAATGTTTCACCTTGCTTGATTTTGGGTGTGTAGGCTTTTTCTTTTATATCCTGTTCGGTAGAATGATTATTGTTTGTAGTTTTAGTGTAATTCGAATGTTGCTTGCCTTTTCTTACTTCAGGCAAAGATGAGGCTGGGAGGTAATCGCTTGATATGCGTATGTATGGTGCAAGACGTTTGTAGTCTTTGGCGGTCAGACCATATATGTAGGCAAAGTCTTCCTTGCATTGATAGACGCCACCGTGGGCTCTATATTTGTAAATATTACGAACTTGCCATGGCTGAAGTCCAAGACGTAGAAGTTGTGTGCTGTCGGCTGTATTTGGGTCGAAGTAGAATGTTTCTACTTTGCGTGATGGCAAAGTATATACGTCGGCAACATCTTCGTTATGTCGTGATGGGTTCACGTGTAGAGTGCTGTCCGTCGGATAGTTGATATTGTCACTGTTGTACTCTGTATCAGCGAAAAAAACTATTAAAGCTGAAATGACAACTAATAGACTTATGAGAAACAGCAAACCTCGTCTGTCTGATTTAATCATAGTAGTATGGCTTAAGGTATAGTAAATTTTTGCACAAAGATACTAAATAGAATGTTTTTGTGCAAGATAATTATTAAAAAGAATATAGTTTAGTAATAAAATAAAGCCTAATGTTTTGTCAATTTGAGCTAAAACATTACCTTTGTGTGCAAATTATAAAATTCCATCTTCATTCTTACTAATTATATGTGAGAAACTTTCATACTAGTTAAGTGTGAGAAACTAAAGAGGCAATAAGCATGGTTACAAATAAAAATGTAAAAATAATTAGTTTCATCTTAGGGTTCTTCTTGATTTTAGGATGTAACTCACGTAGCAACAAATCATCTGATGTTGGTGAAGATTTTGTGGCTAAACAGAATTTACAAGGCATTTGGCTTGATGACGATGACGATGATGTTGTCTTTCGAATCAAGGGAGATACTGTTTATTTCCCCGATTCTACAAGTATGCCTGCGTATTTCCGCATTGAGAAGGATTCATTTATAATAGTAGGTGGCAACACCATTAGCTATCATATAATAAAGCAAACGCCACATTTGTTTGTTTTCATAAATCAGAATGGCGAGAAGATAAAGCTTTGTAAGACAAACGACAAGTCTTATTTGGACATGTTTGCTGCCAAGACCGTGTTGACAATAAACCAAAATAAGATTGTCAAGCGTGATACAGTGTTCTATAATAATGGCGATAAATATCATTGCTATATTCAGGTGAATCCTACCACGTATAAGGTGGCTAAAAGTTCATGTAATGAAGATGGGGTACAAGTGGATAATGTCTACTATGATAATATTGTCAATTTGAATGTTTATAAAGGAGCAGGCAAAGTTTATTCAAGTGACATGCGCAAAGAAAATTTCAAAAATGAAGTGCCAAACCAGTTATTGCGTCAGGCAGTGTTTAGTGATATGACATTTGACAAGGCGGATAATGAAGGTATGCATTTCTTTGCAGTTCTTGCTATTCCTGAAACTTCTATAAGCTATTATGTAGAAACTGTTGTCACTTATAATGGTAAGATTTTCTTCAGAATAAAGAAGTAAAATATATTATATTTAATATAGGTAAAAAGAATATCATATTGTTTTTTTTGAACAATATGATATTCTTTTGTTTTTATGTAGTATTACATGAAAATTTAACTATATTACCTTGTTTTGATATTCTTATAGCCTACAAGTTGGTCAGTTCTTTGACCGAACTGTCGAAAATATATAAGTATCTGGTATTCGTTTTCGGTCTGGTAGAAATTACCTTCGCATGGCAACGGTAGAGTTTTAGCTTCGTCTATACTAGTTGTTACATACCGGTATGAGTAATAGCCTTGTTTCAATATTGCACACGCTTCATATTGTTTGGCTTCGTTATTATATTTCATCTCAATGCCATGTTTCCCCATAATGTTTGTCCATTCTCCATTAATGTAGACAGAAGTAGTTTGTCGAGGTATGCTTAATGTGAACTTGACGTTGACATAGTCAGAAGCAATGTCGTTTTCTATGTTGTCGCTATTGCGGATATAGAAATGTCCGTTGGCATCCTCGTCGTATATATAATTGCGTCGTGGGTCATCAGTCCAAAGGTCAGCACAATATTTAACTCCATCCCAATATATTGACTCTACACCCATAGAGGGACGTTCTACATCAAGAATCTCAAACTTGCGGTATTCGTTGCCACCATCGAAAATCAGTTCGCGATTGTGGCTGAATATCATCTTGTTGGTGAGCAAGGTCTGAGGCTTAGGATTGTAACGAGCCGTACTCCACATGCCGTTTTGTATGACTATCGTCGTTATCTCTTTTGCGGGATTGGATGTTCGCAATCCTGAGAAATCTACGCTGCCCGACACTTGCTGGTGTGTGGCATTTGCGTCAATGTCGGTATTGGACGATACTTCGGCTATGATTTTCACAGCTGGGTCTACCACCATGAAGTGAGCATAGAGAATGGTGTCCTTGTCGTTGTCGTCATAAATGATGAGCCTATAGTTGCCGCTCATCTTCAGTCGACATCGGTCGTTGGGTATTGACAGACTGTAATGGGTGTAAATGGTGTTAGTGTTTACCGACTTGGCGTATCTGTCGATAACGTCGCCATCGGCAAATCCGTCGCAATAGTCTGTGTCGAAAATGCCTTCTGAAGGTGACCAGTCAGCTTCGCAATGCTGCAATTTATAGACGTATCTGTGATAGTCGTGGGTGAGGTCATCAAAACGGATGTTTATCGGAATGTCATTGTTTATGTTGATGATTGGCATCGAAAGCCATTTGTTGCCAGCTGTCACCTGCAACGAAGCAATATTCTTGGATAATACAACATCCCTTTGAGCTGAGGCTGCCATGCCAATGCACGAGGCAAGCCCTGCCAATAATAGTTTTATGGGTCGGTATAGCACCATATCTATCAAAAACGGATTATAAATCTACAGAAACTTTGAAGTTTAACTGACGGCTAGTCAGATAATTCGGCACAGCATATTGTTGGGCGGTGACATCAGTAACCCAGTAGTAGGAGTTGACATTGCTTATGCCCAACAGGTTGAGACACTCTATGCCCAGCCATACATTGCGCAGCGGATTAAGCTTGCTGTTATGGTTGGTGTTGTCAATAAGCCGATAGCTGAGTCCCATATCCACACGTTTGTAGGCTGGAGCACGGAATGAGTTGGTCTCCAGTTCCTGATGTGGAGCCGAGAAAGGCAGACCGTCGGCATAAGCCAGCTTTAATGACATCTTCCAGCGTTGTGTTCCGGGGAAATAGTCGGTAAAGAACAGGCTTACGGCAAACCGCTGGTCGGTAGGGAGAGGTATCGACTTGTTGTTGAGTTTCATACTTGTGTCCATCAATGAGAACGACAGCCACGAGTCGGCTCCAGGCACGAATTCTCCGTAGAGTTTCATGTCAAGTCCGGCAGCGTGTCCGGAGCATTCATTACCTCCATAGTATACTACCTTGACGTTGTTGACACTGTAAGGGATAAGGTTGCCGAGAATCTTGTAGTAAGCCTCTGCCGAGAAACGGAATTGTCGGTTGTTCATCTTGAAACGATAGTCGCAACCGGCAATAAGATGAATGGAGCGTTGGCTCTTTGCCTTACGGTTGAGTGTGGCATACGTCACGCCGTTGACGGTAGATGTATCGCGTATCTCCTTGAAGAAAGGCGACTGATAGTACAGTCCGGTAGCCAATCGCATAGTTACATTCTCGTTGAAAGCCGGAATTATGCCGAGCGAGACGCGCGGACTGAATATCGTCTCCTTGTTGTAGCTCCAATGGGCAATGCGCACACCGTAATTGAGCGTGTAGAGCGTCTTCTTGCTTGCGCTGGTAAATCGATATGTATCCTGGATGTAAGCCTCCATGCGTCGTGCGCTGAGCGAGTTCTTAGCGCGCATGCTGTAAATCATCTTAAGATCGTTGCCGGTATGCGGAATGTTGTAATTGCTTGAGTCGCGCATCTCGTATTCTGTCGAGCTCTCCGTAATGTGTTCGTTTTTGATGGTGAACGCAGCCTCAATATTATGTTTCTTTGCCTTAGTGTTGAACATCATCTTCAGGCTTTCGACATGAGCATCGAGATAATTGCGTGCATGCTGGAAGAATGTGCCGACACCAAGATTTTCGCTGGTCTCGGTTTGTGTGAGCCAGTATTGTCCTTGAATGTCGTAGCGTTCTTGCTCGTGAGTATTGAATGCAGAAGCTATAAGTGACAGTTTCGTAGCATCGCCTATCTTGTATGTCAATCCTGCCGAACCGAAATAGGTGCGGAAGACATCCTTCTCCTGTCCGTCAAAATATACGCGAAAGGACTTTACGTCTTCGCTTGTTCCGAATCGTGTCTCGCGGTCTTCGGGATAGAAGTTGTAGTTGTTGTTAGAGATGTTGCCCAATATATTTATCTCCCAACGCTTGTTGGGCTTGAGCGTAAGAAAAGTCTGATAGTCGACGAAAGTGGGTCGGTACTCGCCTTTAGTGTCGAGCGATCCGAGCAGATTGCGTGTCGTCTTGTATCTCACGCTATTGCTCCATGCGAACTTCTTATTGCCATAGCCCACATAAATGCCGTCGCCCAACAGACTTGCATAGGCTGAAGCTTCAAACCTTGAGGGTTGGCGGTAGGTGATGTTTAGGGCCGATGACATTTTGTCGCCATAGCGCGCCTCGTAGCCACCGGTTGAAAACTCTATCTTTTCGACCATATCGGGATTGATAATAGATATGCCTTCTTGTTGTCCGCTTCTAACCAAAAACGGGCGGTATATTTCCACATTATTTATATATACACTGTTCTCGTCGAACGAACCGCCTCGTACATTATACTTCGAAGACAATTCGTTGTGTGTAGACACACCTGCCTGACCTTGCAGCATTTCTTCAACGGCATTGCCAGTAACTGAAGGCATATTCTTAATGTCGTCTTTCTTGAGCTGTTGCATTTGGCCGGTTTGGATTTTTGTACCGGTTACGGTCACTCCTTCTATCTCTCCTACATTGCTGTATAGAATGGTCTGTAGGGTCTGCTTGCCTCGTGGCTTTATGAGTGTTCTTGTTTTGGTGCGATAGCCAATCATTGAGAAGCGTATTTCTACCGAGTCGGCTGAGTTTAGTTGCAAGGTGTATTCGCCTTTTAATGATGTCATGGTCATTTTGCCTTGTTTGGTACAAGACACCGTGGCAAATTCGATAGGATTATTGCTCTCGTCGATGACGCGTCCGTGTAGGGTGAATGATTGTGCCTTCAGAACGGTAGGCACAAAAAAAACAAGGACGTTTATAAGTAAGTAACTGTTCAAAATTAATTTTATAAATATGAATAATTCACGAATAAGTTCG
>URQS01000059.1 GCA_900550035.1 uncultured Prevotella sp.
CCTAGACCCACTGATTAAGAGTCAGTTGCTCTACCAACTGAGCTAAGGGTGCAACTTTCATTTTATTGTCAGCAACCTCATTTCTGAATTGCGAGTGCAAAGGTAGTACTTATTTTCCAAATCACCAAATGTTTTATGGTGTTTTTTGTTACTTTTTTCTATCAAAAGTGTCAAAATTGACATATGACAAGAAATCAGCATACCTTTGCATTTTATATCAATTATTTTTGTGCGTTTAAGCACTTCATCACCTTCTCAAAGTATCTTTGAGTACGCTTGACATTATAACGCGCACCACCGTTCCATGAGCGGATTGCCATTTCAATATCATTTAACGGATTAAAGTGTGACTGAATAAGGATGAACATTTCCTTTGATTTCTCCAGACTGAATCTGTCACGCAGGGTAAAGCGCTTCTTGCTCTTACGCTTCTTAAGAATATCATTACACTCCTTCACCAATATTGGAGTGATCTGCATTGCACCGCACGAGTTTCCACTCACGGCTCTGGTGTTACCCTCACTTTCAACCTGAACTATAGCCTGAATTACAGGATTCCAATCGAAGCCAGAAGAATTTGGAGCTTCATTAGAAGACACGTTGTCAGCACCCAAGACTGGGCTCACTACAAATACACATAAAGTTAAAACAATTTCCTTAATAAATTTAATCATTAGTTTGTTCTTTGTGGAACCCGGACACGCTCTCTTAAATACCCCTATCCCCTATTCCTACCTCAAGAACAGACGATAGTATGTATAAAGCATCTTCACCATATAAATCAAGAAATTCTTATCTTGAAACTGATGCCGAAAGACACATCCACTATAGGTGCTACAAAAGTCGTTATCCAACACCTATATAAATTCCGTTAGATACTTTCAGAAGACCGTTCCCAATAATCGAGACACGACTTCCTTTTAATTATCGCTTGCAAAATTACACAAAAATCGCGAGTTGTGCAAGTTTACAAACTACTACTTCACCTTTTTTAGCTTTTTCTTGACATAGATAACACGATGTATATCAAACGAATACGTCATTCAAACACGTTACAAAGTCTTCACTTTAACCTAACCAAACGATTTGCAAACTACAAATAGCAAAATCTACTACAAGCTACGACATTACACAAAACAGACAAAACAACAAACACAATAGCTTGCCAAACGCCCGACACCAAGACATAAAAAAAGAGTGTCGAACAAAATGCTCGACACTCTTATCAATATTGTATTTCAGAATTTTACTTCTTGAAAAAGTCCTTAACAGCTTCGTTAGGAACCATACGCTCGTCAAAGATGTAAGCGCCAGTCTTCTCGCTTCTTACCATCTTGATAACCTTTGTATATGCGCGACCGTCCGATGTACCTTCACGGAGGGTAGCGACCGCTTTCTTTGCCATATCTTATATGTTATTACTTAATCTCCTTGTGAAGAGTCATCTTCTTAAGGATGGGGTTATACTTCTTCAATTCCATACGGTCAGGAGTGTTCTTACGATTCTTTGTAGTCACGTAACGGCTTGTTCCAGGCAGACCGCTGTTCTTCATCTCAGTGCACTCGAGAATTACCTGTACTCTGTTGCCCTTTGCTTTCTTTGATGCCATTTACTTATTCTCCTATAACTTTAATGTCATTCCAGTCTACATAACCCTTAGACACAGCCTGCTTGAGGGCAGCGTCCAAGCCCACTTTGTTGATGAGACGCAGACCCGCTGCGCTAATTTTGAGGCTAATCCAGCAACCTTCCTCTACATAGTAGAACTTCTTGCTGAACAAGTTCACATCGAAAGAACGCTTTGTGCGGTGCTTTGAGTGTGATACGTTGTTACCTATCTGGGCTTTCTTTCCCGTAATCTGACAAATTTTCGACATTTCTATCTGCTTTTTTGTATTCGTTTTTTGATACCTATTCCAAACAGGGTGCAAAATTAGCTACTTTTTTTGAGAATACAAAACAATCGCATAAATAATGTTACTTATTTAATGTTTTTTTTGTTTTCAATAGCATTTCAGTGTCCGCCACCCCCTGTCCTGTTGTTATTCTGTAACAGGAATTACAGGAGCTTTGCCCTCACACTCGGTCTTGGGAGCATGCTCTTTAAGGAAGTTGATAAACATCTGTAGAGCCTTGCTTGTAGCAATGGCGAGATTGATGTCACGCCCGTAATCCTCTGTAAGTTTCATTGTTTCGATATTCTCTGCATTACCGCATGCAATCCAGATTGTACCGACTGGGATTTCGGCTGTTCCACCGCCAGGACCAGCAGTGCCTGTTGTAGCAATTGCGAAGTCAACACCAAGAGTCTTTATCGCTCCCTGCACCATGGCCTTTGCCACTTCCTCACATACAGCAGTCTTCTCTTCAAGAAGCTGATGGTCAACACCAAGCAGATTTTCCTTCACCTCGTTGGTGTAAGATATTACTCCACCCTTAAAATAGGTTGAGGCACCAGGGACGGCAATAATAGCTTCGGCTATACGACCTCCTGTGCAGCTCTCAGCTGAACCTACAGTAAGACCCGACTCATATAAATACTGCTGAATTTCACGGCTAAGTACTTTCTTTTCAAATTCCATTTTCTCTATTTTTTAATAAATGTTTCGTGAGTTGTCAAGATGCCTGTTCTACACACTTTACTTGAACGTTACCTTACTGAATGCCGGCTTGTCAATCGAGCAGAAATCCTTGTCAAGGAACTTGTAGTAGCCCGTTACGCCTATCATTGCAGCATTGTCGGTAGTATAGCTGAACTTCGGAATATAGATAGTCCAGCCATAACGCTTGGCATAATCGTGGAACGCATTACGCAGTCCGTTGTTGGCAGAAACACCACCTGCCACAGCCACATGCTTTATGCCTGTCTGCTTCACGGCAAGGCGCAGTTTCTTCATCAATATGTCAACGATAGTGTGTTCAAGACTCGCTGCAAGGTCGTTCTTGTGATGCTCAACAAAGTCAGGATCGTCCTGAATCCACTTACGCAGACTATACAGGAACGAAGTCTTCAGTCCGCTGAAACTATAGTCCAAACCCGGAATGTGCGGTTCAGCAAACTTATAGGCGAGTGGATTGCCCTGACGTGCTAGACGGTCGATGATTGGACCACCGGGATAGCCCAACCCCATCACCTTCGAACACTTGTCGATAGCCTCACCGGCTGCATCGTCAATAGTCTGACCGAGCACCTCCATATCGTTATAGGCATTCACCTTCACAATCTGCGAGTTACCGCCCGACACGAGCAGACAGAGGAACGGGAACGGAGGAGTTGTATCCTCCGGCTTCTCTTTGATGAAATGCGCCATTACATGACCCTGCAAGTGGTTCACGTCAATCATAGGAATACCCAGACTGCGTGCAAATCCCTTGGTGAAGCTCACACCTACAAGCAACGAGCCCATAAGCCCCGGACCACGAGTGAAGGCTACAGCCGACAACTGTTCCTTGGTAATGCCAGCACGCTTCAACGCTGCACTTACCACAGGCACAATGTTCTGCTGATGGGCACGTGAAGCAAGCTCAGGCACCACGCCTCCGTATTCAAAGTGAACGTCCTGCGAGGCTGTCACGTTGCTCAGCAATATATTATCCTGGAGCACTGCTGCACTCGTATCGTCGCAGCTGCTCTCAATACCTAATATGTACATTTCTTCCGAATTTTAATTGTTAAATGTTAAATGTTAAATGTCGCGTCAGCAAATTAGAACTTAACACTTAAAATTCAACATTTAACACTTAATATTAATAAGTTAACACTTCAACGCCGTGCTCTGTCATTACGAATGTGTGCTCCCACTGTGCGCTCGGCTTCTCGTCGCCAGTGATTACCTCCCATCCGTATTCGTCGTCGGCATCAATAAACACCTTCCATGTACCCATGTTCACCATTGGTTCGATAGTGAACACCATACCCGGCACGAGCAGCATACCTGTACCTTTATGACCATAGTGCATCACGTCTGGTTTTTCATGGAACTTCAATCCCACACCATGTCCGCAAAGGTCGCGCACAATGCCGTAGTGATACTTATCCGCATGCTTCTGAATAGCATGACCTATGTCACCTACAAAGCTGTAAGGCTTGGCAGCCTCCATACCAATCTCCAGACACTCTTTTGCTACGCGCACCAGCTGTTCCTTCTCCGGAGTAGTCTTTCCGATAATGAACATACGTGAGGCATCAGCATAATAGCCATCAAGGATTGTAGTGAAGTCGACATTCACGATGTCGCCCTCTTCCAGAATATCGTCTTCCTTAGGAATGCCATGACACACCACCTCATTGATACTTGTACACACACTCTTCGGAAAGCCCTCATAATTGAGGCAAGCCGGTATAGCGCCATGCGATGTACAGTAGTCGTAGCAAATCTGGTCGATTTCGAGAGTGCTCATTCCGGCACGAATATTCTTTGCCACCTCGTCGAGCACACCGGTATTCACCACACCACTGCGGCGGATGCCTTCTATCTGTTCGGGAGTCTTGATAAGGTCGCGCGATGGCACCTCCTTACCCTTGTTTTCCCAGTACATTACTTTCTTGTCAAGTTCAGTTGGCTCCTGACCCGGAAGACAGTGCCAAACTCTCTTTTTTCTGAATACCATAACTATATAGATATTTTAAAACAATTCCAATTTATTTTTTCTTGCCTCGTCGAGCGACGATAGCTTCTGCTGATGCGCTGCATATTCCTCGCGCAGCTTGGCGTAACGTTCTTTCAACTCTGCCTCAAATGCCCGACGTTCATCGGGATTCATGAGTCGCTGTGCTATCAGCGGATTCTGTGCAGCGTCCTTCACCCACACCACGATTCCACTATAGATAGGAGCAATTTTCAATGCCACGTGCATCTCTGATGTCGTAGCACCGCCAACCATAATAGGAATCTGCAGACCAGCGTGTTCAAACTCCGTAGCCACATTGACCATTTCCTCAAGACTCGGTGTGATAAGACCACTCAGTCCCACCATGTCAACCTTCTCTTCAATGGACTTCTTTAGAATCTGCTCGGCAGGCACCATCACTCCGAGGTCAATCACCTCGTAATTGTTGCACGACATCACCACATCAACAATATTTTTGCCAATGTCATGAACGTCGCCTTTCACGGTTGCCATAAGCACCTTGCCCGATGACGAGCCGCCTTCCTTCTTGTCTGCCTCGATGTATGGTTGCAGTATAGCCACAGCCTTCTTCATAGTGCGTGCAGTCTTCACCACCTGTGGCAAGAACATCTTGCCGCAACCAAACAGCTCGCCCACCTTGTTCATACCGTCCATCAGCGGACCCTCAATGATGTCCACCGCCTTCGGATAGACAACAAGAGCTTCCTTGATGTCTCCCTCCATATAGTCGGCAATTCCCTTTTGCAGGGCTGTAGCAAGACGTGTGGCAACGTCAGCCTTGCGCCATTCAGGTTCGGTTGCAGCCTGTGTTGTGCCTGTTCCAGTCGCCATTCCGTTCTTCAGAGCCTCCTGACGTTGCTTTATCTCGTCGGCAAGTTGCACAAGACGTTCCGAAGCATCCTTCTTTCGGTTGAGCACCACGTCCTCTATTATCTCCAGTTGGTCGGCAGGGATATCGTCGTAGGTCACCTTGGTTGCCGGATTCACGATTCCGAAGTCCATACCCTTGCCAATGGCATGATAGAGAAACACCGAGTGCATTGCCTCGCGTATATAGTTGTTGCCACGGAACGAGAACGACAGGTTGCTCACGCCACCGCTCACATGCGCTCCTGGCAGATTTGTCTTTATCCAGTCGACTGCCTTAATAAAGTCGACAGCATAGTTGTCGTGCTCTTCCATACCCGTAGCTATGGCGAGTACATTTGGGTCGAATATTATGTCGAGCGGATTCATGCCCACCTTCTCTGTAAGAAGTTTGTAGGCACGTGCTGCAATTTCAATGCGTCGTTCGTAAGTAGTAGCCTGTCCTATTTCGTCAAAGCACATCACCACCACGGCTGCACCATAGCGCATCACGTCGCGAGCGTGGCTCAAGAACACCTCCTCACCCTCTTTCAGCGAGATTGAGTTGACGATGCACTTGCCCTGCACGCATTGCAGTCCGGCAGTTATCACGTCCCATTTCGACGAATCAATCATCACAGGCACCTTGGCAATGTCGGGTTCCGAAGCGATGATATTCAGGAATGTGCGCATCTCCTCACGAGCGTCGAGCAGTCCGTCGTCCATGTTCACGTCTATGACCAGTGCACCGTCTGCCACCTGCTTGCGTGCTATGCTCACAGCCTCGTCGTAACTCTTCTCCTTGATGAGTCGCAAGAATTTGCGCGAGCCAGCCACATTGCATCGCTCGCCCACGTTGACAAAGCGCACATCTGGTGTCACGTCGAGCAGTTCAAGTCCGCTCAGCCACATAGTCTGCGGCTTAGTCTGCGGCACGTGCGGCTTCTTGCCTTCGGCTATTGGCACATACTTGGCAATGAATTTCTCGGTAGTACCGCAGCATCCTCCAATGATGTTCACCAGTCCCTCGTCTATGAATTCCTGTATCTGTGGAGCCATCGACTCTGGAGTCTCGTCGTATGCGCCCAGACTATTGGGCAACCCGGCGTTTGGATAAGCACTTATATAATAAGGTGCACGATGAGCCAGCTGTTTCAAGAAAGGCTTCATCTGGTCGGCACCGAACGAGCAGTTGAGTCCGATGGAAAAAATCGGGTAACTGCTCACACTCGCCAGCACAGCGTCGAGTGTCTGTCCGCTCAGAGTGCGTCCGGCAAGGTCGCTCACAGTGATGCTCAGCATTATAGGCAGGTCTTTGTCTGTGCGTCGACCCACCTCCATCGTTGCGTCAATAGCAGCCTTGGCGTTGAGCGTGTCAAAGACGGTCTCAATCAATATGGCGTCAGCCCCACCCTCTTCCAGCGCCTCAATCTGCTCCACATAATCAGTATAGAGCGTCATATAGTCGAGGTCGCGTGCGGCAGGATTGCTCACGTCAGGACTCATTGAGCACGTCTTGTTGGTAGGGCCAACCGATCCTGCCACAAAGCGTGGACGGTCTTCTGTCGAGAATTCGTCAGCAGCCTTGCGTGCCAGTCGTGCTCCTTCCAGCGCCATTGCCCTGGCTGAGTCCTCCAGATGATAGTCAGCCTGACTGATGCGCTGTGAGCTGAATGTGTTTGTGGTGATGATGTCAGCACCAGCCTCAAGGTATTTTCTATGAATGTCGCTTATCACGTCGGGGCGTGTGATATTGAGCATATCGTTGTTGCCCTTCATCATACCCGGAGTCTTGCGGTAGCGGTAGCCACGGAAGTCTTCCTCCTCCAGTCCGTACTGCTGAATCATAGTGCCCATCGCACCGTCGAGTATTATTATCCTGTCTTTAGCGACTTCTCTTAAAGTCTTCTTCATTTAATAATATTTAGCCACACCTCATTCTTAATAATGCTTCATCGCCCTATCCATCTCTCTTCTGTCTTCCTTCTCCTTCAGCGTCTGTCGCTTGTCATATTCCTTTTTGCCTCGACACAGTGCTATGTCCACCTTTGCACGTCCGTGCTCGTCGATGAATACGAGAGTAGGCACGATAGTGTATCCTGGCTGCTTTGTAGCGTCTTCAAGCTTGTATATTTCGCGCTTGTTGAGCAGCAACTTGCGGTCGCGTCGTGCTTCATGGTTGCTGAACGAGCCGTAGAAGTAGGGCGAGATGTTCATGCCCTTCACCCACACCTCATGGTTGTTTATATAGCAGAAAGTGTCGACAAGACTCGCCTTTCCGAGTCTTATCGACTTTATCTCGGTGCCGGTAAGCACTATGCCTGCCGTATACGTCTCCACAAAAAAGTACTCAAACGAGGCTTTCTTGTTCTTTATGCTCACCGGACTTTTCTTTCTCTTCAGTTCCTGTTCCTTATTCATTGTTTTTGCTATTGAAGTCGTGGGGAGTTATAGCTTATTCCTCCACCACCACAAATTCCTCTATATGCTCGTCTACATAGTGAGCCACGCCTGCAGTCCACGCTTCCTCGTTTTCTACAAACTCGTCGTCGTAGTCGTCAAACTCTGGATATTGCTCAAACATTGCCATGAACTCCTCGTCCGAGCAGTCGCGCTGTATCTTCGGCCCATAATCCTTGTATAGTTTGCGCACCGAAAAGAGCATCTTAGCAAGGTCGCGCAGTCCCCAGTCGCGCAACACCTTGGCAAAGGGGTTGTCAAAGATGAAACCACCGTAGCCGTTGTAGATGAGCTGTACAAAGCCGCCGTCCATCACCTCCTCGTGCAGGATGTCGTAGGCAAGCAATGTAATCTGCGACACGCTCAACTGCTGCATATTCTCAGCATTAAGCTCGCCGCCAATGGCTTCCTTAGTAGCGTCGATAAACACTCTGAGGAAAGCATCCATATCTTGCATAGCCGCCTCACGAAGGGCAGCGTCTTTCACTTTTACCTGTATCATAGTGTGCAAAGTTAGTGCAAATCGAAGACAATACAAAATAAATGCATTTATTTTTAATCTTCATTTCCTTATGATTCATTGCATTTTGCCTCGCAACACCACTTTTTTCACTATCGGTGTAGTGTAGGCATATGGTATGAAGTCTACCGATGGCAGCGGATGGGTGATGAAGAAATTTGCCACCTTGCCCTTGGCAATACTTCCGTATTCGGCACTCTCTCCCATAGCATAAGCTCCGTTTAAAGTAGCAGCGTTCAATGCCTCGTTTGGCTGCAGACGTAGTTTTATACAAGCCAGCGACACAACAAACTTCATATCGCCCGAAGGTGTCGACCCCGGATTGTAGTCGCTTGCCACCGCTACGCCCAGCCCCGCATCAATCATCTTGCGCGCCTTGCCATAAGGCATATTCAGGAAGAACGATGTGCCGGGCAGCACGGTAGGCATCGTGTCGCTCGGGCGCAATATTTCTATTTCCTCCACGGCCATGCTCTCCAGATGGTCTACTGATAATGCTCCGTGCCTTACACCCACCTCTACTCCACCCGACGATGCCAGCTCGTCGGCATGAATCTTCGGGCGCATTCCCCATGCAGCAGCAGCGTCGAGAATACGTGCAGTCTCTTCGGGCGTGAAGAATCCACGGTCGCAGAACACGTCAACGAAGTCGGCAAGACGCTGACGTCCCACCTCTGGAATCATCTCGTCGATGATAAGCCTCACGTAGTCGGCCTGTGTCATTCCGCGCGCCACAGCATGCGCTCCGAGGAATGTCGACACAATCCGAGCATCCGAAGTCTCCTTCATTCGCCTTATCACGCGCAGCATCTTCAGTTCGTCTTCCAGATTAAGTCCGTAGCCGCTCTTTATCTCTATACAGCCAGTTCCCTTCTGTATCACCTCGTCCAGTCGGCACATGGCCTGACGATAGAGCTCATCTTCTGAGGTGTTATGCAGAAGGTCGGCCGAATTGAGTATTCCTCCGCCACGGCGTGCTATCTCCTCATAACTCAATCCGTTGATTTTGTCCACAAACTCACGTTCACGGCTTCCGGCAAATACTATATGTGTGTGGGAGTCGCACCACGACGGCATCACCATTCCGCCCTCAGCGTCAATGGTCTGGTCAATGTCGGCAAATGCCGGCATCCAGTCTGCCATACTACCAAACTCAGCAAAACGTCCGTCCTCCACCAGGAGCCACGCATTGTCAATGGTGTTGAACTCAGCCATCTCCTTACCTTGCAGCCGGAGCTTAGGCTCGTATTCCACGCCAGCAAGACAGCGAATATTTTTAACAAGTTGTTTCATACTTCTACCCTCTCAAAAACTCTACCGACCTCGCAATATGCGGATACATCACTTCGTCGTCCACGATAAACGGCACTACCTTTCTGTATCTTTCGTGCAGCGCCTCCACTGCTGGCGACGACTTCAGCGGACGGCGGAAGTCGAGTGCCTGTGCAGCGTTGAACAGCTCAATGGCAAGCACACGCTCCGTGTTGAGTACTACCTTATAGAGTTTAATGGCAGCATTGGCACCCATACTCACATGGTCCTCCTGTCCTTGGCTCGACGGAATGCTGTCTACCGACGAAGGTGTCGACAGCGTCTTGTTTAGGCTCACTACCGAGGCAGCCGTATATTGCGTTATCATGAATCCGCTGTTCACACCCGGATTTGCCACAAGGAAGCTGGGCAGTCCGCGCGTACCGCTCACAAGCTTGTAGATGCGGCGCTCCGAAATATTAGCCAATTCGCACAAGGCTATTGCCAGGAAGTCCATCGGCATTGCTATCGGCTCGCCGTGGAAATTGCCGGCAGAAATAATGAGGTCGTCATCAGGGCATACAGTCGGATTGTCCGTAGCCGAGTTCACCTCAACGTCAACCGCCGATGTCACATAATCGATAGTGTCCTTCACTGTGCCATGCACCTGCGGAATACATCTGAACGAGTACGGATCCTGCACATACTGCTTGGGCTTCTCCACAATCTCGCTGCCCTCAAGCAATTGGCGCATACGTGCAGCCGTGGCAATCTGTCCCTTATGCGGGCGCACCTGATGAACAGCGTCGGTGAAGGGGGCTGTAAGTCCGTAGTAAGCATCGAGCGACATTGCAGCAATCCTGTCTGCCCATTCGCTCAGCCTGTGCGACTGCAGCAGCGCCCACACTGCGAAAGCCCCCATGTTCTGCGTACCGTTGAGCAGCGCCAGTCCCTCTTTCGAGGCAAGCTGTATAGGTTGCCACTCCAGCTTCTGCAGCAGCTCGGCTCCCGTTATCACCTCGCCCTGATATTCCACCTCGCCCAATCCTACGAGCGGCAGAGTGAGATGAGCCAGCGGCACCAAGTCGCCCGAAGCTCCGAGCGAGCCTTGCATGTACACCACCGGATAGACATCGTTGTTGAAGAAGTCGATGAGCCGGTTGACAGTAGCGAGCTGACAGCCCGAAAATCCGTAGCTCAGCGACTGAATCTTGAGCAGCAACATTATCTTCACGATGTCGTTGGGTACACGGTCGCCCGTACCGCAAGCATGCGACATCATAAGGTTTATCTGCAACTGTGCCAGATAGTCCTGACCGATGCTCACGTTGCAGAGCGATCCGAATCCTGTAGTAACGCCATATATGGGCGAAGTTGTCTCCTCTATCTTTCGGTCGAGATATTTTCTGCATTCCACTATGCGCTTCTGTGCGTCGTAGCTTAATTGTATCTGGTAGCCGCCATATACTATTTCACCTATACGTTCAATCGAAAGGTGCTCGGCTGAAATCTTGTGTATCTTCATATTGCTTCAGTTGATAGATTGTAGTGTTGATAGGTTAATGTATGTTTAAGGGTTGGCGTATTTGCTGATGATTTCGTCGTCAACGATGTTTGGCATAGTCACCTGCAATCCGTGCGAACGCAGCATCTCGCGCTCAATGCTGTGTATTGAGCCTTCGTTGCGTGCCCATGCACGGCGTGCAATTCCGTTGTTCACGTCCCAGAAGAGCATTTCGCGTATGTGGCGGTCGCTTTCCTCGCTGCCGTCAATAACCATGCCGAAGCCTCCGTTTATCACTTCGCCCCAGCCTACGCCGCCTCCGTTGTGCAGCGACACCCATGTAGCTCCGCGGAACGAGTCGCCTATCACGTTCTGCACAGCCATGTCTGCACAGAACTGCGAGCCGTCGTATATATTGCTTGTCTCGCGGAATGGCGAGTCTGTGCCCGACACGTCGTGATGGTCGCGTCCCAGCACCACAGGGCGTGTTATCTCGCCCCTCTTTATTGCCTCGTTGAAAGCCTGGGCTATCTTCGAGCGACCCTCAGCATCAGCATACAGAATGCGTGCCTGCGAGCCTACCACGAGATTGTTGCGGCTTGCCTCGCAAATCCAGTGTATGTTGTCTGCCATCTGTCCCTTGATTTCGTCGGGCGCATTCTGCATTATTTCTTCCATCACACGTGCCGCAATCTCGTCGGTCTTGGCGAGGTCGGCAGCAGAGCCTGATGTACACACCCATCTGAACGGACCGAAACCATAGTCGAAGAACATCGGACCCATAATATCCTGAACATAAGATGGATAGCTGAACTTGCCATTCTCCTGGCAGATGTCGGCTCCTGCACGCTTCGACTGCAGCAGGAAGGCGTTGCCATAGTCGAAGAAGTACATACCACGCTCGGCAAGGCGGTTTATAGCAGCCACCTGTCGGCGCAACGACGCCTGCACATGCTTGCGGAACTCGTCGGGATTCTCAGCCATCATCTGCTTCGACTCCTCCAGAGTCAGGTCGGCAGGATAGTAGCCGCCCGCCCACGGATTGTGTAGCGAGGTCTGGTCGCTGCCTATGTCTACGTGCACTCCTTCGTCAGCGAGTCGCTCCCACAGGTCCACCACGTTGCCCACATATGCCATCGACACCGTACGCTTCTCGTCAACGCTCTTTCGTATGGCAGGTATCAGTTCGTCCAGATTGTCATGCAGTTCGTCTACCCATCCCTGGTCGTAGCGTTTCTTGGCTGCCAAAGGATTTATCTCTGCCACCACGCTCACCACACCGGCTATGTTGCCAGCCTTGGGCTGTGCGCCCGACATGCCGCCCAATCCCGACGACACAAACAGCATTCCGCTGATGTCATGTGCTTTGCCCTTGGCGCTGAGCTGCTTGCGGCATGCGTTCAGTACGGTGATAGTAGTGCCGTGCACTATGCCCTGCGGACCTATGTACATATACGATCCCGCCGTCATCTGTCCGTATTGGCTCACGCCCAGAGCATTCATGCGCTCCCAGTCGTCGGGTTTGGAGTAGTTTGGTATCACCATTCCGTTGGTCACCACCACACGCGGAGCGTTCCTGTGCGATGGGAACAGTCCGAGCGGATGTCCCGAGTACATCACAAGCGTCTGCTCGTCGGTCATCTCGCTCAGATACTTCATCGTGAGCCTATACTGTGCCCAGTTCTGGAATATGGCACCGTTGCCGCCGTACACAATCAGCTCGTGCGGATGCTGCGCCACCTCAGGATTGAGATTGTTCTGAATCATCAGCATTATGGCAGCCGCCTGTTCTGAGCGGTGCGGATACTCGTCTATAGGACGGGCGTACATCTCATAACTCGGACGATAGCGGTACATATATATACGGCCGTAACGGTCGAGCTCGTCCATAAACTCGGGCGCCAACTGTGCGTGCAGATGCTTGGGGAAGTAGCGCAGAGCATTGCGCAGAGCAAGCTGTCGCTCCTCGTGTGTCAGTATCTCCTTGCGCTTGGGCGCATGATTTATATTGTTGTCGTAGGGCTTCTGCTCGGGTAAGCAGTCAGGAATGCCCAGTCTTATTTCGTCTGTAAAAGTCATAATCTTGAGTTTTGAGTTTTGAATTTTGAATTTTGAATTAGTCGCCTACGGCGATTTTGAATTATTGAGTTTTGAATTATTGAACATTCAACACTTAACACTTAACATTCAAAAACCTATCCACCAACTTTGTTATTTCCTCTTCCTCCTTATTCGCCTTAGCTATCAGCTCGTTGGCCTCGCCAATCAGCGCTTCCGCCTTCGTGCGGTCCTTCAGCGACCCGGCGTTAATCTTCACGTTCATACCGGCACCGAGCACAGCGGCACGTGCAGCTAACGCTCCCACTCCGGCATCCGACACGCTGTTGGGATTGCCCTTCTCCACCATCTTGCGGCACACGCCGAACACCTCGTACGAAGCCTTCATCGTCTCCAGCGGCACCTCCGTAGCAAAGAGCGTAGCCGTCTGTATGGCTTCCGTGCGTGCCGCCTTCTCCTCGGGCGTATTCTTCGGCATTCCGAAAGCAGCCATAATGCGGTTGAACGCCTCTGTGTCTTCGTCTACAAGATGCAGCAGACGCTCCTGCAGAGCCATGCCTTCCTCAGCCACTGCGGCAAACTCGCTCCACTGCTCGTCCCATCCCGGCTTGTGGCTCGACAGATTTGCCACCATCGTTGCCAATGATGCGCCAAGCGCTCCCATATAAGCCGACACCGAACCGCCGCCAGGAGCCGGACTCTCGCGCGACGTTTCCTCGGCAAACCCCTTCACCGTCAGGTCTACCAGCAGGCGCTGCTTCTCGTCGCCCTCAGCCATCACATATTCTATAATCTTCTCCTCTGGCTTAAACTCCTTGAGGTCAGACAGTCCGAGCGACTTGATGGCAATGTTCAGAATATCCTTCTTCGGTATGCCAGCCGAGCGTTGCTGCTTGGCAAGGAAGTAGCGTCCTGCCTCCAGCAGGGTGCGCTCCGGCACCAGTCCCACAATCTCCGTACCCGTAACGCGCACGCCACGGTTCTGAGCGCAGCGGCACACCTCGTCAAAAGCCTTGTGCAGCGGCGTAACGTTGATATTGGTGATGTTCATCGACACCTGTGCGATGCCATACTCGTCGATATACCATCCTATGGCCTTGGTACACTTCAGCGTGCCAGGCTTCATGATGGGCGTGCCGTCGGCATATAGCAGTTTCTTGCCGATGATAGGATTGCCCTCGCGCATTGGTCTACCCTTCTCTCTCACGTCAAATGCAATGGCGTTGGCGCGGCGTGTCGAAGTAGTGTTGAGGTTGAAGTTCACAGCAATGAGGAAGTCACGTGCTCCAACTACTGTGCAACCCGTTCGTGCCACCTGCTCGTCGTACGGGCGACGGCCGAAGTCGGGAGCCTCAGCATCGTCATCTATACGCTCGGCAATGCCCTCATATTCGCCCTTGCGGCACACAGCAAGATTTCTGCGTTCTGGAGTGAACGCCGCAGCCTCATAGCAATAACAAGGAATGTTGAGTTCGTCGGCAATGCGCTTGGCGAGTTGGCGCGAAATCTCGGCACACTCCTCAAGCGTAATTCCGCTCACGGGGACAATGGGCAGCACGTCAGTAGCGCCTATACGCGGATGAGCGCCGTGCTGCTGGCGCATATCTATAAGTTGTGCGGCCTTGCCCACAGCTCTGAAGGCAGCCTCCACCACATCAGCGGGCTCGCCCACGAAGGTTACGACAGTACGGTTGGTTGCCTCGCCGGGGTCAACGTCGAGCAACTTCACACCCTTGACGCTCTCTACTGCGTCTGTTATCTGACGGATTACGCCCATGTCGCGGCCTTCGCTGAAATTAGGCACACACTCTACAATCTGCTTCATTTTTGCCATAGTATAAGGTATTATGTTAGTAGTATAAAAAAATCAAATAGCAGAAATATCAATGATACGTTGCAAATTTAGTAAAAAAGAATATTTAATGCAAGAAAATAGCAATAAACTTATGTTCTAATTTATATAGTAATAACTAATTCAAAAAACGATTTATGGCAACAATAAAACTCAAATTTCGTCCATCGTCAGTACCAGAAGCAGAAGGTACATTATACTATCAGGTGATACACAAACGCAAGGTGAAATATATCAGTACCGAGCATCACATTTATGCCGACGAGTGGGACGAGAAGGCAGAGACGATTGTGGTGGCAGCAGAGAGCGAACGTAAGGGAACATTGACAATGATGCAGTGTAAAATCGACAAGGCTTTCAAGCAGTTGCGTTCTATCCTTGACAGGACAGAACGCTGCCACAAGGACTATACAGTAGAAGATCTATGCAAAGCCTTCATCAAGGAACAGACGTACAAGACAGTGTTTGTGTTCTTGCATGAGCAAGCAACCAAGAAAGAGCAGATGAAGCGACTGGGCACTGCCCGTACATACGGCAACGCCTATCGACGTTTCAAGGCATTTCGTGAGGACGTTGATTTGTCTTTTGACGAACTCACACCCGATATGATAGAGTGTTACGAGGCATGGCTCATAGACAGGCGATTGAAGCAGAACAGCATCCGCTGCTATCTGCGCACGCTCAACACTCTGTTGTGCAAGGCAGTGGCAGAAGGACTTTTGAGCAATCGGAATCTGTTCAGCCGTGTGCGTCTGTCGTACGTCAAGACAACCAAACGGGCTATCAGCGAGAAGGAACTGAAAGTGATAGCCAACCTTGAACTGCCCAAACACTCGACAATGGCTCTCGCACGTGACATCTTCATGTTCAGCTTCTATATGCGTGGAATGCCATTCGTGGATATTGCTTATCTGCGAAAGACCGACCTTAAGAACGGCATGTGGACCTATTGCCGCAGGAAGACAAACCAATGCCTGATGGTGGAATGGGAAAAGGCACAACAGAAAATACTGGACCGCTATGCCCATCAAACGGAAAACGGTCCGTATCTACTTCCTATTATAAATAAGGAGGACGGCACTGAATACCTACAATACCAACGCATGCAGACGAACATAAACCGTGCATTGAAGAAGATTGGAGAAATGGCGGAATTGAAAATGCCACTCACCACCTATGTCGCACGCCACACATGGGCAAGCGTAGCCAGAGACATGAACATACCCATCTCTATTATCAGCGAGGGAATGGGACATAATTCAATAAAGACCACACAAGTGTATCTGAACTCCATCGATATATCAAGAATCAACGAGGCTAACAAGAGGATAATAAAAAAGATTGGAGGTTGACAGTTTAGAAAGAAGTGACTGTTTTCACATGGTAAAACAGTATTTATTCTGCAAAAGTACTACTTTTCCTTTATATTTTATCGTTTTAAATTAAAAAAGTTTAGCAAAACAACGAATTACCTATAAAATGTTTTACAAATCGTACTTTTCAAGGCTCTAAATGCCTTTGTTTACAGCATCCATTCTATTTGTGCATGTTTTACCATGTGAAAACAGTAGGTACTTCACTTGACTAATACATCCACAGATAGTATGGATTTGCGCAATATAATTGTAAAATTGGCATTGTCATCTCTGGTGACGGCAGCCAACAGTTACATAAAGTAGCCGAGAGATTATGAAGCAGGATTGCACGGTTTCTCAGTCTACAGCCGACGAAACAAAGTGTTTTCAGATATCCGAAAGCAATGAATTTCCAGAGGGCACACACGTTTCTGAGCCAGACGAACAGACTGGTTCAGCGATAAAGAAGTACCCTCAAGTGAACGTGGAAACTGAGACTGAGAAAGATGACTGCACTTCATGGAGTTATCTTTTTGTACACAACCAGAAAGTAAAGTCGATAGAAGAACAGCTAAAAAAAGATGGAGTAACCCATTTTGTGCATAAGACAATAAAATATGTTCCACGTCATAGGAACAGAGGCGGAATGCGCGAAGTGGAAACCCCTTCTGTCAGTGGACTGATATTCTTGCAAGGTGATCCGGAAAAATTACAAGACTACTTAGACCAAAACGTAAAACCATACAGACTCTGTAAGAATTGCAGCACCTGGAAGGTTGCCACCATCCCCTGCATTCAGATGGAACCATTTATGCGTGTGGCAGAAACCGAGCCAGAACGTCTCCGTTTCCTTCTTCGTCCTTTTGTTTATTATTCCAAGAACCGTACCCTACTTCGCATTGTGACTGGTGAATATGCCGGACTCGAAGGTTATGTAATCCGCATAGCCCGCGACCGCAAGCTCGTCATGGATGTAGGTGGAATGGCAATAGCCTTGTCTGGCGTACATGCCGAACGTTTTGAGGAAGTGAACAAGAACGAGGCAGACAAAAAAGAGCGCAAGCTGTTCTACAAGCGCAACCTACATGAGCGCAACGCCTTTATCGACCGTTACTTCCACCGTGTGAAGACCGCCCAAGAAGTGGCTGCTCAGGTAGAAAACATCGAAATACTCCGACTTCAGACACTCGCCGATGTAAGAGACAAGAAGCTGGATCTGAAAGATGCCTATGACACCTTCTATTTCATGATAGAAGAAATAGGCTACTACTATGCACCCTTCATCGACTATTTCAAAGACGAGCTTAGACCCATCTTTGAAGCAGGAAGAACTGTAAAGGAAGAGATAGAGAAAGCTATAAAGATGTTCAAGGACAGCGATAAAGAACTGCACATACGCTGCGAAACAGAATTTGAAGCGTTGCAAAACAACTACGGTTATCTGTTTGAATTTTGAATGTGTAATGTTAAAGACTTAAATTCAAAATTGACCAACTCTCAATCGCAGGCGTAGCAGCGAATAACGCAACATTCAAAATTCAACACTCAAAATTGCGCATCGCGCACAACTCAACATTCAACAGTTGCAAAGGTATAATCTTGCGCAAGCGATGTCAAGAGTAAAGGGGAGTTTAATCAGCAAAATCAGTATTCAATAAGAAATGAATACTACTAATTTTAATTAATTTCAGTTGTAAAAGAACGTGATTACGAGAATATATCGTATATTTGCATAAGTATTAATTAAAAAACATTATCATGTGTCAGGCAGCATTCATATCACAAAACATTGTTAGACTGGGAACAAGGTCATATAAGCACAGCTTGGAGGCAATGGTTCCAGAAGAATATAGTGTTGGTCAATTGCGTCGTTTAAACCGTGACCTTGATACTTTTTATGAGTATTTATATTCACAATGTAATGATGTTACAGAAAGTGAATACAAAGTGTTTGAAAAACAATTAGACTCTATGTTGACAACACTCAGGGCACTTTATATGTCATGTAAGAAAATGCCTTCAGAATGTGGCGTGGCTGATGAGACTGAAAAACTAAGAATGAACTATGTAGCCCTTTATGAATTGAACAACGACATAAAGAACTACCGCATAAATGCTCCAAGAGACACAGAATGGACTGCTCTTTTGTCGGATGCGGGCAATGCCTTAAAGAGTATTGCTCATGATTAGTTTTAAAACCATCAGCTCATTTCGGTCTCGTTTGTCTGGCTTGTTAAAAGTCAGACGTAAAGTTTATGCCAATGTAGAAAACGAAATTCGGCGTGAATTTACAGAAAAATCAATAGATCAGATTCGGCAGAACAATGATATGGTTCTGCTTGAAGGTGATGTTATTGTTATTAAGCTTCGATTACCAGACAAGAAACAGCGTCTTTCTCGTAAAGACGGTTTCCGTTTGATCTATTTGGTATCAAAGACTGACGAGATAGTTGTATTCTTGGATATTTATCCTAAGAATGGTCCTTTACAGCAACTTGACATAGCTGACGAACAATTAAAATGTTTAGTAAGGAGTTTTATTCTTGAAGCCCAAACCGCTTCTTTAGAAAATTATTTTATATAATTCAATAAAACTCATAACTCCACATTCAAATCCCCATCCGATTGGCGGCATGCGCAGAGCGATACTGCGATGGGGAACAACCTGATTAAATTCTATCGTCATATTCGGGTGATTCGAGTGATTCGTGTTCTATGAGAGAGTTTTGAATTGTTTCGCATCCTGACAATTTAACACTTAACATTAACCAAAGTAATTCATGGATAATTCGTGGTAATTCGTGACAAAAAGATTATGTGAGTCTTAGTCAGTAAGCACTCAAATTAGGGCTTAAATTATAAAAAAGCAACCTTAAAAGGACGCATACCACAATGCGCCTGTAAGGACAGCTTTAAATCATCACCGAGTAATTCATAATTCAAATATGACTCTTACAGATAGAAATGAAATGCGCAAGCAGATGTGACACAAAACATGAAAGGCAAGATGGCAAAGCAGAAGTTCTATTATAATAAGGTTAAATGTCGCAAGATAGAACGTATGCTGCCTGCACTAAGCAAAATGGTGATAGAAGAGCAAAACGATTTTACAAAACAACATCCCGGCGTATTGTAAGGTTAGCAAAAGTGCCTATACAAAGGGCTATGCCCTAAATCGAGTACAAACTGGCAAAGCCGATTACAACATTCTTATTATGATAACATTACCCAACAAAACCTATACCGCTGACGCCATTCATCTTTCTCAGATTCTCAGTAGCACTACAAAAGTCAATATGCTGAAAGTCTGTAAGAAGTTCGACCTTTATGTCAGTCCTAATCTTAAGAAAGACGAGACAGCACGTCGCATTGCCAATGAAGTTATAGACAACCCAATCGAGATAATCAGCCGTCTAAGTAAGGCTGAACTACAGATTCTCGAAGAGTTCGTAAAAGGCGACGATAGTACTTATGTTGTCCGCAAGGAGCGCAAAACTCCTTACATACTACAAAAGTACTATATGGTATTGACCTATTGCGATGAAGAAAAAGGAGAATGGCACATGCTCATGCCCGCCGAACTTCGCAAGTCTCTTTCAGAAGACTATAAAGTATACCTCGACCTTGCTCTGCAAGGCAAGAAAGGACCGTCGGCAAAAGACTTGAGAATGATGGCGTTTATGAAGAATCTGTATGGAGAATAAATCTCAAACATTAGAAAATTAGTGTCAAAAACCTTGTAAAGATGGAAGATATACTATATCTTTGCATAAGTAACTGTTCAAAATTAATTTTACAAATATGAATAATTCACGAATAAGTTCG
>URQS01000060.1 GCA_900550035.1 uncultured Prevotella sp.
TTTTATCCACTACAGCGTATTTATTGGATAAAAAGCTGTATATTTGCCATAGTTAATGTGCAAATATATATACGAACAAATATGAATAATATCATACAAAACCAGCGTAAGGAACGTGATGAACTATTGGCGCGTCCTTATCTCGTACGCAAGTCGAACACGGACACTTCTGTTCTCCTTGCCAATCCGATGATAAAACTTATCACCGGTCCTCGACGTGTCGGCAAATCTACATTTGCCCTGCTGATGTTGCAAGGCAGAAACTTTGCATATCTCAACTTCGACGACAACCTTCTACTGTCTGGTTGGGATGAGGAACTTGTAATGCGCACTCTCAACGAAGTGTACCCGGATTATGAATACTTGTTGCTTGACGAGGTGCAAAATCTGAAAGATTGGGACGTATGGGTGTCAAAGTTATACCGCCGTGGCAAGAATCTTGTCATTACGGGCAGCAATGCCAAGATGCTAAGCAGCGAAATGGCGACTGTGCTCACAGGACGTTATCTGCAAGTGGAAATGCTGCCATTCAGCCTTTCTGAAACAATGGAATGGAAGGGTGTTGTCGCCAAGGACAACAACGACACGCTACATGCTGAGGCTACTGTGATAGCCGACGACTACTTGCGCAATGGAGGTTATCCCGAAACTATTGACATGCGCAGCATCACACGCAGCTATCTGTCTACATTGTTTGACTCAATAATATGGAAAGACGTGGCAAAACGTCACAATATACGCAACATTACCGACCTTAACAACCTCGCCCTTTATCTGTTGTCCAATTTCTGCAATCCGCTTTCAGCTAACGATATTGCCAAAGAACTCTCAATGACGAGCGTGACGACTACCCGTAAGTTTATGGACTATCTGCACGAACCGTATTTGTTCTATTATTTGCCACGGTTCAATAACAAACTTAAGCTGATGAAAAAGGCTGCTACCAAGGTGTATGTCATAGACAATGGATTTGTAACGTCTAAGGCTTTCAATATAAGTGAGAACTTGGGACGCTTGTTGGAGAATGAGGTGTTCGTAGAGCTGCTACGTCAGGGTTTCCAAGTAGAGATTTCGTTATTCTACTATCGTTCGCGCAACGACCGTGAAGTGGATTTCGTGACTCGTAATGGAGCGCAAATTCACCAGCTGATTCAGGTGTGCTACGACATGACTTCGCCTAAAACAGAGAAACGCGAGGTTACAAGTCTTATAGAATGTGCCGAAGAATTGAAATGCAACAACCTCTTGATCATCACGAATAATGATGAGAGGGAAATAAATAAAGACGGATACAACATCAAGGTTGTGCCGTTTATTAAGTTTGCATCAGCGTTTCATCATTTTTAGGTATTGCACATGATTTAATCTTTTAGTTCCTTTGTAGGCTCATGTTATGGATAATGTTTAATTTTCGATATTGAAAAACTGAGGACTGATAAAGAGACAAATGAAGAAAGGAACTTGGAGAAAACATCATAAGTGGTTGGGCATCGGTATGAGTTTTTTCATACTGATGTTTTGTGTGTCGGGTATTTTGCTTAATCATCGTTCGCTCATTAAGGATGTGAATGTGAGCAGAAGGTATCTGCCAGGTCGTTATGAGTTTAGCAATTGGAATGGTGGTTTGCTACGAGGGACTCTCAATCTTGACAAAGGCTTAGTCGTAGACTCTTTGCTGATGATGGATTCTTGCCACCATGTATTGCTTTACGGCAACGGAGGTATATGGCTCACTGACTCCAAGGCTTCATGTTTCAAGGACTATAATGAAGGTTTGCCGGCAGGGGCTGACTATCGACAGATAAGAAATGTAATAAGGACAGCCAATGGCCGGCTTTTTGCGGTATCACCTTTCGGACTTTACCGTTATGGCGTGCATGACACATGGCACAAGGTGGAAATGCCATTGGCTGACGACGAGAAGTTAAGCGACATTGCTTCGCATGGCGATAGTCTTGTGGTGCTTGGCCGCTCCTATGCTTATGTGTCGCTTCCTCCTTATAAGAGTTTCAAGCGCATTCAGCTCCATGCTCCTGAGGGTTATGACGACAAGGTGACGGCTTTCCGCACCGTATGGTTGCTCCATAGCGGAGAGTTGTTTGGCATGGTAGGGAAACTGATAGTCGATGCCATTGCCTTTATTCTCGTGCTTCTCTGCATTACAGGCATCATCTTCTGGTTGCGCCCCAAACGAAAAGTGTTATTACGAAACTCACTTCATCTACATGACAAGATTGGAAGATACACCATAATCCTCACGCTCTTGATTGCGCTGACGGGATGGTGTCTTCGCCCTCCGGTGATGATAGCCTTGGTATTGAACAAGATACCGGCACTGCCTGGTACAACTCTTAAGAGCACAAATCCTTGGAATGACAAACTGCGCATGATACGCTATGATGATAGTTGTCACGACTGGCTACTGTCTACATCGGAAGGCTTCTATTCATTGAATCTCGAAAAGGCTACGGTAGAGTCTCTGACTTCAGCTCCACCAGTCAGTGTGATGGGATTGAATGTGTTGCAGAAGGATAAAGAAGGCAGATGGCTTTGTGGCTCGTTCAGCGGCATGTTCGTTTGGGACAGACTGCATGGCACAGCCACCGACTACTTCACGGGCAATCCGGCTCCAAAGCAAGCTGGAGCACCTTTTGGAAAGAAAGCCATAGCAGGAATGAGTCAGGATTTTGAAGCTCCAGTCATAGCTGACTATTACGAAGGTACATCCTTTGTCGCCCAGCCTGCAAGCATGAACTGTCTGCCTATGTCGCTATGGAATGTGGCTTTGGAGGTGCATAGTGGCAGATTCTTCATCGGAAGCATTGCCACTTATATATTCATCTTCGTTATGGGTGTTCTCGCCATGTGGTGCTTGTGGTCGGGCTATAAAATCCGACTGGCGAAGAAGAAGTTGCCAAGCCGTATGCTTTAGGCAGACGATATTGGCAGAAAGTTTTCGCTTGTTAATTTCTTGTAATTACAGACAAATTCTTTTGGGTATACAATGTAATGAGTTATTTTTGTATTTGTTTAGGGAGTTATTGGGATAATGCATAATTTCGACAATAGACGTATGAGGTTAGCATGGCTGCTGATGTTGGTGTATCTGCCAATGATGATAGCCATTACCTTCCACCACCACTCGGAGGCGGAGGAAGCTACCGCTGTGTCTCATTGTTACGAGTGTGAGCATCATATCCACCACGCTGGTCACCTTACTGCCAGCCAGAGTTTCATGCACGACTGCGTGCTCTGCCAGTTGCACAGTTTGCCATACGTGGTTCCTACTATCGTACACATAGCAGTATTCATTGCTATGGTTCACGTCGCTTTAGTATTGTCTTGTCCATTTGTCAAGACTCGCCAAGGCGACATTCATTCCACTCGTGCACCGCCCGTATTCTAATCTTTTATGGTATTATTGATGATGAAGAATTCTCTTTTTCATCAAATTTATTCATGCGCTTACGTCAAGTGCCAAGGTCTCTCCATGCTCTAAAATCAGGCAAGGACTAAGGCTTTGGCTTACATAACTATGCGTATGGCGAGGGATGGCATGTCCCTCATGAAGCTTATCATTTATATCATCTTTTTTATAATAAAATGAAATCAAAGAATTATCAGTTGATGCTCCTTTCGGGCGCATTGACAGTCTCATTTGCGGCTCATGCAGCCGGAGTCAACAACAAGAGTATTGTGATGGACGACAACAGAGGCGTTGCTGCCTCTGCCAGTAAAATCGACGTTACGGACGAACCCGTAAAGAATACTGATGCCAACGTTTACGGACACGTGAAGGATGCCAAGACGGGCGAACACCTGCCTTACGTAGTAATCCATATTAAGGGCACTACCATAGGCACGACAACCGACAAGACCGGCCACTTCTTCCTGAAGAACCTGCCTGAGGGCTCGTTTGTCATAGAGGCTAAATATATGGGGTATACCACCCAAAGCCAGAGCATAACCATCAAGCAAGACACCAGCAAGGAGCTGAACTTCACTCTTAGCCCGAGCGATTTTAGTCTTGACGAGGTGGTGGTTTCTGCCAATCGTAACGAGACCAAGCGCCGACTGGCTCCCAACTTGGTGAGCGTGATTGGTGGCAAGCTCTTCGATATAACACAGTCGACCTGCCTGGCGCAGGGACTCAACTTCCAGCCGGGCGTGCGCACCGAGGACGACTGCCAGAACTGCGGATTCACCCAGGTGCGCATCAACGGTCTTGACGGTCACTACTCGCAGATACTTGTTGATTCGCGCCCGGTATTCTCTTCTCTGAACGGTGTGTATGGTCTGGAGCAGATTCCTGCCAATATGATTGACCGTGTAGAGGTGGTTCGTGGCGGAGGCTCAGCCCTCTTCGGCGCGTCTGCCATAGGCGGCACCATCAACATCATCACCAAGGAGCCAACGCGCAATTCGGCTTCCTTCGGCCATACATTCATGTCGCAGGGTGGAGCAAATTCGTTCGACAATGTGACGACGGGCAATGTTTCGCTGGTGACCGACGACAACAAGGCTGGTGTATACGCTTACGGACAAACCCGCACCCGACAGGGTTATGACCATGATGGCGATGGCTACACGGAGTTGCCGGAACTGGACAACCAGACATTCGGCCTCAATTCCTATCTCCGCCTCAGTCCTTATTCTAAGCTTAGTCTCCAGTATCACGGCATTCACGAATTCCGCCGTGGTGGCAACAAACTCGACCAAATAGCCCATGTGGCTAATGTCGCCGAGCAGGTGGAGCACAACATCCAGGGTGGCGGACTCACCTACGACTTCTACTCTCCTGACGAGAAGAATCGTCTGTCGGCTTATTTCTCGTTCCAGACCACAGCCCGCAAGAGCTATTATGGCGGTATCGGAGAGGGAACAGAGGAGGATATTGAAGCAGCCGAGAAGGCATACGGCACTACCCACAACTTTACTTACGTGACTGGAACGCAGTATGTGCACTCGTTCGACAAGCTGCTCTTCATGCCGTCAGATCTCACCCTCGGGGCTGAGTACAACTACGATGGTCTGAAGGATGTAATCCTCGGCTACGACCGCCACTTCAAGCAGGATGTGAACATCGGAAGTTTCTTCTTCCAGAATGAGTGGAAGAACAAGCAGTGGAGTTTCCTTCTGGGTGGCCGACTGGACAAGCACAACTTGATGGATCACGTCATCTTCTCGCCGCGTGCCAATCTGCGCTTCAATCCGACAGAGAATGTGAACCTGCGACTCACCTATGCTGGCGGATTCCGTGCTCCTCAGGCATTCGATGAAGACCTGCATGTGGGCGTAGTAGGTGGCGAGCGACTGGTTACGGTATTGGCAGACAATCTGAAGGAGGAACGTTCAAACAGTTTCAGCCTTTCGGCCGACTTGTACCATAAGTTCGGCCCGGTGCAGACCAATCTTCTTATTGAAGGTTTCTACACCGACCTGAACAATGTGTTTGCACTTCGCCAGCTCAACCATCCCGACGCTCAAGGCAACACTGTGCAGGAACGCTACAATGCCTATGGTGCCAAGGTGTTCGGACTTAACCTGGAGGCTAAGGCGATGTTCACTCGCTGGTTTACGCTTCAGGCAGGACTCACCCTGCAGCAGAGCCATTACGATGAGGCGATTGCGTGGAACGACGAGGTGCCCGAGCAGAAGTACAAGAAGATGATGCGTACTCCTAACACCTATGGCTATTTCACGGCAAGCTTTACCCCAGTGAAGCGTTTCACGGCATCGGTTACGGGCAATTATACGGGCAGCATGCTCGTTGGCCATTCGGCTGGTTCGGGTGTAGAGGAGCCAGTGGCTGTGCATACGCCAAAGTTTATGGAGGTAAACATGAAACTGGCTTACGACTTCCCTATCTATAAGTATCTCACGCTACAGGTGAACGGTGGTATCCAGAACATCACCAATGCTTATCAGAAGGATTTCGACAAGGGCTGGAACCGTGATTCCGGCTACATATATGGTCCTTCGCTCCCAAGAAGTTATTATGTAGGAGTGAAGGTTAGCTACTAATGAATTGTAAATAAAAAAAGCGGGTGTGTCAAAATAGGAGTTAGAGGAAGTTAAGAAGAAGTTAATCCATCTACGATGGATGGAAGTTAACAGACAAATGCTTTATTTTCAGCAATTTATACATATGTCCGCTCGCTCGGCTTTGCCGCTTGCCTTAGCAAGAACTTCTGTTAACTTCGGACGAAGCCCAAACTTCTTTTAACTTCTATTTTGACACACCCGCTAATTGTTTTGTTACTGTTCTGTCCAGTCAGGATTCTGCGCTATGCCGTGGTATTTGATTTCGCTCCATGGCAGAGGCAGGTAGTACTGTCGCTTGGTGAAGTATCTTACGAGCAAGGTGTTCCAGAACAAGGATGCCGACAAGACCTATCTCGGCTTTGCCGACGACCAGTCGCGCCAGATGCTAGTATGATTAATCATTTTTGAGAATTCACTTGTCGTTGCAAAGTTACAGATTATTAGTCGAATATACCGAATATTTATACCTGTATGTTTACTTTTTGTCAGCAAATATATTCTAAACATGCATTAATACGGAATATTCTTGCGAAAATGGGCTTGAACTGAAATAAAACTCGATAATCTTGCAGTAAAGACGGAATAATTTGTACATTTGCAGAGATAAATTGGTATTTCCTTCCAATAGGTGTTCTTATACTGAAACAATAACCATAAACAACTATAAAAAGTCGAAATGAAAAAGTTATACTTCTTGGCGGCAGGATTTCTATGTTTGTCCAGCCTGTCTTTTGCGCAGAACAAGCGCACCGTATTGAGTGCCACTATTGATGGCTACAAGCGTGACATGGTGTATTTTGATTGTGTGCAAAGTCCGTTTATACGTCAGGAGTTTCACGCCAATCCTGGTGAGGAACATGTCTATGCGTTTGATTCAGACCGCCTGGTCTCGATGATCATCAACGGTCGTACTACGGTGCTGCTCATGCCGGGCGACAGTCTGCATGTGGACATACAGTATCAGGGCAAGCAGGTGAAGGAGCTGAAGTTCTCGGGCAGTGAGCGTGCCGTTGCCGACAACCAGCTGTACGCTGCTGTAGGCGACTTCAAGCGCTCGATACGCTACAAGTCGCAGTTGCTGGCTTGTGCCGTGGTCGACGTGAAGCCAGCCGACCGTATCAACGATTCGAAGAAACTCTTGGAGCAGACCAAGCAGTTGGTAGCTCAGTCGAAGGGCAAAGTGGCAGACGAAGTAGTGAATTACGTATCAGCCGAGAGCGAAGGACTGGCTTATACCTCGTTCGTGGAATATCCACCGATGTATGAGGAAACCCGCAAGATGGCTATCGGCGAGCAGGGCATAGGCGACTACTGGAACATAATGAACGGCTGCAAGCTTCGCGACGACGCTGCCTCATTGAGCTGTCCCGACTATTGCTCGTTCCTTCTGCTGAACATGGCTTACACCAAGAGCAAGCAGGCACACGAGAAGGGCGAGAAGTATCAGCGTCCTGACAAGCTGGAGGATATGTTTGCACAGCTGGCTTCGTTCTACGACGGAGCACGTAGAGACGTAGTTCTGTATTCTGTTATTACTAACTATATACAGGGAGGCAAGGAGATAGAACGTATAGAGCCTCTGATTAAGGAGTATAAGGAGAAGTATTGCGTAGACAAGCGCCATGCTGAAATCATTGATGCTATAATGCAGTAAACTCTCAAAGAATAATTAATCTATAATATAAAAAGGTATCCATGAACAAGAAAGAGTCTTTCTTAAAGTGTGGACTTTGTGCCATGCTTTTAAGTGGGGGACTGCCCCTACAGATTCTTCCTCCTGCTACCGCCACGGCGCAGAACGTGCGCCCGGCGGAAGACGGATGGAAAAACGACCCAGTGACGTTGCGCATCAGTAATGAGACGTTGGGAAATGTGCTCAGCAAGGTGGCAAAATCGGTAGGAGCCGACCTGGTTTTCCAGGGCGTCATGCTTGTAGGCATCAACGAGTTGACAACACTCAACGTAAAGGACAAGCCGCTCGACAAGGTTCTGGGTGAGCTGATTGGCGACCAGAACGTACGTATTATATATCAGGGTGGACATCGTGCCATCATCATCTCGTCGTACGAGAAGCAGGTAGACAATGCACAGTCGTTTGTAATAGGTGGTGTGGTAGTAGGCGGCGACGACCAGCAGCCGCTTATCGGCGCTACAGTGTCGGTGACCAACGGCACCAAAGAGAAGGGACGCACGGGATGTATCACCGACGAGAACGGTAAGTTCAGCTTGCGTGTCAATCGCAAGTCGTCAATCAGCATATCTTATTTGGGATATGAAACAAAGTCGATACAGATACTTCGACCCAACCGTAACATGAACATAAGCCTCGCACCCAGCGCAACCAATATGGACGAGGTAGTGGTTACGGGTATCAGCCGCCGCAACAAGAAGAGCTTTACAGGTAATTATGTTTCGGTAAAGGGCGACGAGTTGCGCAAAATCAATCCTAACAACATCTTGAAGAGTCTTCAGTTCTACGACCCCAGCTTCAAGGTGAGAGAAAACAATTCAAACGGTTCTGACCCTAACGCGCAGCCTGAATTCCAGATGCGTGGCGACCAGTCGCTGGGTTCGACATCGAGCATGAACTCTATGGACCTGCTCCTCGACAACGTGTCGAGCCGTCCTAACACTCCGCTCTTCGTGCTCGATGGCTTCATCGTGCCTATGACACGTATCCTCTCGCTCGACCCGGAGCGCATCGACGAGGTGACAATCCTTAAGGATGCTGCAGCAACAGCCATCTATGGTTCGAAGGCGAGCAACGGTGTGGTAGTAATCTCTACCAAGGTGGCTCCCGACGGTGCTCTGTCGGTGAACTACAACGGAACGATGACCATTCAGTCGCCCGACCTTACCGACTACGACATGATGAACGCAGCCGAGAAGTTGCAGACCGAATGGATAGCCGGTGTATACGACAAGAACAGCGTGACCAGCATGAACCGCTACAACGCTCTGCGCCGTAACGTATTGGCAGGTGTCGATTCCTACTGGCTCTCGCAGCCGCTGCGCACAGCCATTCAGTCGCGCCACTCGCTGACAGCAGCTGGTGGTACCGACATATTCCGCTATAGCTTGGGCGTGAACGCCGGTTTCCAGCCTGGTGTGATGAAGGGCTCGTCAAACAATACCAAGGGCGTCGACTTCACCATGAGCTATCGCAAGGAGCGCGTAACGGTGGGTGCCAACATCAACCTGACCGAGACTTCGGGCAATAACTCGCCCTACGGCGACTTCTCGTCATACAGCCAGGCCAACCCATATTATCGTATGACCAACGACAACGGTACATACGACCAGATATTGGACAACTTTACAGCAGCCGGTAGTACCACTGTAACCAACCCGCTGTACAATTCGAACATCGGCATCAAGGACTTCCAGCGCAGCTTGAGCATTGCGAGCAGCTTGAACTTCGAGTATATGATTCTTGACAACCTGCGTCTTACCGAGTCGTTGCAGTACACACGCGGCACAGCACGTACAGAGAAGTTCTTGCCGGCTGACCATACAAGCTTTGCCAATGAGACCGACAAGACACTGAAGGGTAGTTATAGCAAGAATACCGGTGAGTCGACTTCATGGTCGAGCAACTTGGGCTTGAACTACAACCTGCCTATCGAGAAGCACCTCATCAGTATGCTTGCCAACTGGACCGTTAGCGAAGACCGCAACAACTATGTCAACCTCTTTGCTACGGGCTATCCCGACCGTCACATGGACGACTTCATCTTCGGTAACAAGATGTCGACCAATCCGAGCGGCTCGGAGTCGTTGTCGCGTGCCATGAGCTTCATCGGACAGGTGTCGTACAGCTACGACAATCGCTACTCGTTCGACTTCAACCTGAGCGAAGAAAATTCTTCACGCTATGCCAACAACAGCTTCACTCCGTTCTGGTCGACCGGTGTACGTTGGAACGCTTATCGTGAGAAGTGGCTTGAGGGACGTGTTTCGAACCTCGTGTTCCGTGCCACATACGGTGTGACTGGTGAGCAGAGCTCTAACCCATACGAGACAATGGAGTTCTATACCTTCACCAACACCATGAAGCCATACTTCTCATTCACATCGCTGGGTGCTGTGCTTCAGGGACTGAACAATCCTAACCTGAAGTGGGCCAAGACCGACCAGTTGAGTCTGGGTATGGACATCGGTTTCTGGAAGAACCGCATCAATGCCACATTCAACTACTATAACAACATCACCCGTCAGATGATGACACAGTACGACTTGGCTCCTTCTACAGGTTTCAGCTCGCAGAACATCAATGCAGGTGAATTGCAGAACCAGGGCTTCGACGTTACGTTGAACGTGATTGCCTACCAGAACATACGCAAGCAGCTCTACTGGACAATCAACGCCAATGCCAACCACAATAAGAATAAGATACGCAAGATTTCGGCTTATCTGCAGAAGATAAACGAGAAGCAGCTGGCATCGAAGGGCGCTCCGCTACCGGTATTGCAGGAGGGATATTCTACCACAACTCTGTTCACCGTACGCTCACTTGGTATCGACCCCGTAACGGGTAAGGAAGTGTTCCTGACACGCGACGGACAGAAGACATTTGTGTGGGACAGCAACGACAAGGTGCCCGTAGGCGACACCAACCCGAAGATGAGCGGTACTATAAGCAGCTCGCTCAACTATAAGGACCTCAGCTTCAACGTAGGTTTCACTTATAAGTTTGGCGGTATTGTGTACAACTCGACATTGGTAGACAAAATCGAGAACCGCAACATCGCCTACAACCTCGACCGCCGAGCCATGACAAGCCGATGGATGAAGCCTGGCGACGTGACCTACTTCAAGAAATTCTCGCTCGATGCTACTGCAAGCCAGACCGAGCAGAGTACCCGCTTCATCATGGACGACGACGAACTGAAGATGTCGACCATGAGCGTGGGCTATCGTATGCGTTATGAGAAATTCAGCTTCTTGCGCGAGATGAACATCGACGTGCTGGCGCTGAACTTCACAACCAACGACCTGTTCCGCATTTCGCGTGTTAAGATGGAGCGTGGACTCGACTATCCGTTCGCCCGTTCGTATACTCTGTCTTTGTCACTCATTTTCAAATAATATAATAAGGTATACAACATGAAATTAAAATCATTATATGTAGGTGCTCTTGCCTTGTTAGCAATCAGTCTGACTTCATGCTCGGACTGGTTTGATGTGAGCCCTAAGACTGACGTCAAGGCTGACGAACTCTTCGAGACAGCGGAAGGTTTTGAGAGTGCACTTGCCGGTATATATATATCAATGACCGACGGCGACTGCTACGGTCACGACATGTCGTTTGGACTTATCGACCAGCTGGCACAACTCTACGACCGCATACCCGACGGCACTACCGACCGCGAAGCCATATATCAGTATGAGCAGGAATCGCAGGGCTATGGCACCAAGTCGCGTCTGGCTGCCATCTGGCAGAAGTCGTACAATCTGATTGCCAACACCAACAACTTCATGAAGTGGTTGAACAGTAATGGACAACGTGTATTGAAGGATGAGCAGACACGCAACATGTATTATGGCGAGGCTTACGCACTGCGCGCTTATCTTCATTTCGACCTGCTGCGTGGATGGGGCCCTATGGACTATCAGGCAGACAAGAAGAATCTGAGCATACCTTATCGTCTGGTGGCAGACAACAGCAAGCAGCCGCGTCTGTCGGCTGAGGCTATCGTGGAGAAAATCATTGCCGACCTGAAGCAGGCTGAACAGTATCTCGCTTTTGAGAAGACCACAAGCCTGTCTGGCAATGAGCGCCGCTATCGCTTGAACTATTACGCAGTGAAGGCTCTTGAGGCTCGCGTGTATTGCTATGCAGGCGATGCCCAGAATGCCATCAACTGTGCCGACGAGGTAATAAAGCATTGCGGACTGTCGCTTCAGTCGTCAAATTCGAACGACCCGGCGCAGTTCAGCGAGACACTCTTCGGTATCAACAAGTATAAGATGAGCGACAACTTCTCTTCTTACTTCGCCGAAGGTCCCGACTTCACCACTCAGTATTGGGTAAGTCTGCAGAACTACAAGCGCATATTCGAGGCAGAGGGCAACGAGCGCGACGCCGACTTCCGTGCCCGTAGAGGTGCTGGCGTATACGTTTACGACGGAGTGAGCCGCGTAATCAGCCGCAAGTATCTCAAGAACGACGACAGCGTAATACCTCTGATTCGTCTGCCGGAGATGTATTACATCCTCTGCGAGATGTCGTCGTTGGCAGATGCACCACAGTACATCAATACAGTGAGAAGCCATCGAGGCATTTCTAAGTCGAATGCCTACAGCAGCTTTGCCAATGATGCAGCACGTACATCGGCTCTGAGCAAGGAGTATCGCAAGGAGTTCTATGCCGAGGGTCAGTACTTCTACTTCCTGAAGCATCATGGCATCAAGAACCTCGACTATTCGCACGAGGCAAATACCGAAGCCACTGTGACTATGAGCGAGCAGCGTTATGTATTCCCATTGCCCGACCGTGAGAAAGAATATGGCTGGACAGATGAAGAATCAAACAACACTTCAAATGAATAATTATGAAATTACGTATCAATAAAACATACATATTAGGATTGGTGGCATGTGGGGCACTATTCACAGCTTGTAGCCAGGAAGATCCTACATTGTTTGGTGGTGAGTCAGACGGATACTACTTCAACTATGACTCAAAGGACGACCTGACTGCTACCATCAATTTTGCCGACTCTATAGTGAAAGAGCCTGAAGTAGGCTATGTGCCTATCAAGATCAGATTGCTCGGACATCTGTCTAACCAGACTACTCCTATCACGCTCAAGGCTGAGCCAGTGGAGGGATATGAGCAGGCGCAGGTGACTCTGCCTACAGTGGAAATCAATGCCGGCGAATATGACAAGACGGTGAAGGTGGCAGTGGCTCGTCCTGCACAGGAGAACACTACATACGCTGTAAAGATAACCTTCGAGCAGGGCGACAAGAGCATGAAGGATTTCGACAGCTTCGTCATCTATACCAAGGAGGCTTATGAGAAGCCTTCGGCATGGAACGACAACTATTATGGCGAGTGGACAGCCGAGAAGTATAAGTTCTGCGCCAAGACATTGGGCAAGGCAGCCTTCTACTCCGACGACACCTACACCCAGAGCAATCAGTACAATCCGCGTCTGATTTATGCTGTGCGCGACTGGCACAAGGCACATCCAGCGGAGGCTATACCCTACGACATCCCCTTCCTCAGCGACACTGAGTTTTGGGATGCCTACGAGCGTCCCGACTATTGGGGCGACCTGCAGGACAAGTATTTCGGCAACTACGACGGATGGGGATTCGGCAAGTTTGCGTCGAGCCTTGGTCTGACCACTCAGAACGAGGAGCAGATATTAGGTTCTACTGATGAGGTAGAATTGCAGAAGTCGAACAAGAATGCAGTGCTGCTGATGATGCAGAACTACAACAACCAGTTTGAGCAGGGCTACAACTACTGGGGAATGAATTCGGCGTTCAGTGTTCCGATGATTGACGGATTGGACTACGACGTAGTGACTCCGGCATTCTGGACCAACAGTCTCACTCGCCCAATGATAGAGAAGTACTATGGTGCTTACTCGGAGGCGAAGTATAAGAAGATGCTGAAGATAGCCAGCAGCAATGTCGATGGCTTCAAGCCCTTCCAGTTGTTCCCCGTCAAGCTGCAGTGGGACGATGCCAGCATGCAGAACACTCCTGCTTGGGACACCGATGCCAACCTCAACTGGACGTACATGGGCGAGCAGGTGATATACGAATTCTACAAGATGTTCAAGCAGAATGCCCCGAGTCTATTCCCGGACGGCGTTACTGCTCCTGCGGGTGAGCCCCAAGAAAAGCAATAACTTCAAATAACAAAACAGAAGGATTATGAAAAATATAATATATGTAGCCATGAGTGCCCTGCTCCTCACATCGTGCTATGAGGACAAAGGCAACTACGACTACCGCTTCGACAGCATGAATCAGGTTGACATTAGCAATGTCAGCTACCAGCCTGAGGCTTACGAAGGCGTGTCGGGAAAGGTTATTGAGGTGCAATTGCCCCTTACCGAAGACAAAGTGCAGCGTGTGGAGGCAAAGCTCTCGCAGACTTTGTCCGATAACTACGACAATCTCGACTTCACATGGTATACCTCTTATACTGCAAGCAAGACCGACCCGATGACCGGACGTCCAATCGTTGAGGCTGTGAAGGACACTCTTCACACCAAGGGTTATGTCGATCTCGAGTTCCCTGCCAACACCGACCGCAACTACTCGGTGATAATGGAGGTGAAGGACCGTACTACCGACCTCGACTATTATGCCAAACTGAACGTGAAGACCCGTCTGCTCTTCAAGAACAGCCTCTTCTTCCTGCATCAGCAGGGCGGCGAGACGCTTCTGGGCAATGTGGAGAAGATAGGCTCGAAGCTTGAGAGCCGCAGCAATGCCTACAAGACTGCCCGCCCCACGGCTACCGACAATCCGTTTGCCGATGCCGTCAAGCTGGGCTATATGTCGTGCTTCTCGCCTGAGGTGAACGGCCTGATGGTGTTCCGCTCTAACGGACGCGGCAACACATACAACGTGTTCAAGGGCATGCAGACGTACGACGTGCCTCTGGTGCCTACGGCATCGTCGTCGTTCGTGGCAAGCCGTGTGCTCACCGTGGGCAACATCGAGACGTTCAACGAATTCAAGTGTCTGCTCTCGCGCGACGGCCAGTTCTACATAGGCAAGTGGGCACCGTTCTATACCGTGCCGGGCGAGTGGGCTGAGGAGTCGCTGCAGCCCGGCGACTATCGCGTGACGGCAGCCACCGTGACAAGCGAATACTTCGTGCTGTGGGACGCCAAGAACAATCGCTTCATCTATCAGTCGAACAGCGACTGGTTCCCCTATCAGCTGGAGGAGTATGCACAGAACACACCGCACAGCTCGCAGGCTGTGAACGATGCCAAGGTCGACTTCAGTTCACTCGGCACATTGTCGCCGGTAGGCAAGACGGCTGTGTATGGATTCATTGCGTCGCACTCGGAGTTCTTCTACGATGCCAAGCCGCAGTTCATCTTCAAGGATGCTGAGGACAACTTCTACCTCTACGAGCTTACTCCGACGGCTGGCAGCAAGAGCCGTGGCAGCGACGAGGGAACATCGGAGAGCGCCTTCAGCATAACGGGCAAGAAACTGACCGATTTCCATCCGGGCTCTAATCTGGCAAGCATCACGTACAATCCGTGGTTCTCTACCAATTACATCTTCTACGCCAAGGACGACAACGTGATACGCCACAATCTGTCGAACGGCGACGAGCAGGTAGTGTATACGGCACCTGCGGGATATACCGTTAGCGTAATAAAGTTCCGCACGGAGAATGCTGCGAGCAACAGCTCGATGTCGTCAAACTTCGGCGACCTCGGATTGTATCTCAGCATCGGCATGAACAAGGACAGCAACGGCGCTGTAGCCGAAATCAAGCTGACACCGTCGGCCGACGTCGACGACTCGTACAGCATTTTCTGCGACAAGGATGCCGAGGGCAAGTCGTTCGGACGCATCATCGACGTGCAGTTTGCACATGTTTATTCATTTAGCAAGGATAGTAATTAATGTTACGTTATATTTCATTGGCACTGCTCGCTTGGGCGGGCGGTGCCTTCACAGCCCAGGCTCAAGGCGACGTGGTTGTCTCGGGCAAGATAGAGGGCATCAAGAAGGGACAGCTCGTGCTCGTGGCACAGGTGGGCGAGAACCGTGTGGACACTCTCGGCGTAGCCGACTTCAAGGCACCTAAGTTTCAGCTCAAGGCGCAGGTGAAGGAGCCGGTCATGGCGCAGCTCATTGTGAAGGGTTATGGCGGCGGCTTCAACTTCATAGCCGAGCCTAATGCCAAGTATGAGGCTTATCTGTGCGACGGCGAGGGTGCATACATAAAAGGAGGAAAGCTTCAGGACGAGTGGACTGCCTTCTCAAAGCGTTCGGCTGAGCTTCATGCCGAGGCTAAGGCCATGCAGGGACGTTATGACGCTTTGCGTGCTGCCAACAAGTTCCGCAGCGCCAGCGCCACCAACGACTCGCTGCGCACGCTCAACGAGAGCATCAATACCGAGACTCAGGCTTTCTTGAAGCAGCACGACGACGTGATAGCTGCCTATACCTACAACAGCAATGCGCTGATGGCTGAACTCAACCTTGCCGACACACGCCGTCTGTACGACTCGATGGGCGAGGGCGCTAAGAACTCGCCGAGCGGACGCATAATGCTCGAGCGCATACAGCGTATGGAGAAGGTGACGCAGGGACGCAAGGCGCCCGACTTCACGCTGCCCGACATCAAGGGCAATATGGTGACACTGAGTCAGGTGAAGGCTAAGGTGAAGATTGTCGACTTCTGGGCTTCGTGGTGCGGACCCTGCCGACTGAACAATCCTTCGTTGAAGCGTATGTATGAGCAGTATCACGACAAGGGACTGGAGATTGTGAGCGTGTCGCTCGACAATGTGAAGGAGCGTTGGCTTAAGGCTGTCAATCAGGACGGTCTGCCATGGATCAACGTGAGTTCGCTGAAGGGATGGAAGTGTGACGTGTCACGTACATACGATGTCAAGGCCGTGCCTGCCATCTTCATTCTCGATGCCGACAACCATATCATCGCCACAAACATTCGTGGTGAGGCGCTGGAGAATTTCTTGAAGGAACGTCTCAAGTAAAAAAAGTAATAAGAATAACAAGACAAGAATTGTATATGAAAACCAAAATCTTTTTATTAGCTATTGCATGCATGGGCGTTATGCCAAGCATGGCTCAGACAGCACGTCGCTTTACCATCGACGGTGAACTGACACGCGACTCGCTGCGTTATACACCGCAGGCCATAAAGAAAGTGTATTTGAAGCATATTGTCAACGGCCAGGAAGTAATGCTGGATTCTGCCGTGGTGAAGAACCGCCATTTCCACTTCGAGGGTACTGCCCCGAAGGATGTTGAGGCTGCTATTGTGACTGGCTTCGATAACGGTTCGGCACAGCTGCTTCTGGAACCGGGCAACATCAAGTTCAAGCCCTTTGACGGCAACTTCCCAGTGGCAGCAAAGGCTTACGGCACCAAGAACAACGACATCTTTGCCGGCTATGCAATGCTGCACAACAAGAATGCCGACGACGCTAAGGTGAACATCGAGAAGCTGCGTGCTTCGCTGCCCGACAGCATCACCAAGGACGACCGCAAATACATGCCTTATCACGGCGCTATATTCAATGCCAACGGTGTGTACTATAAGGCCGACGTGATGAACTATTTTATGAAGCATGTTGACAGCGAGGCAAGTCTCTTCATCCTGAAGTACGACCTCTACTATATGTTCAAGCCGCAGTATCTGCACGACGTGTTCATGGCTGCCATTCCCGAGCGTCTGCACAAGCATCCAATCTACAAGGAACTGCAGAACCAGCTGCTTTCGAGCGATATGGTGGAGGGTAGCCCCGCGCCCGACTTCACGGCTCAGACCATCGACGGCAAGTCGTTGTCGTTGTCGCAGTTGAAGGGCAAGTATGTGTTCTTTGATGTCTGGGCATCGTGGTGTGCTCCATGCCGCAGAGAGATACCGTTTGTTAAGAAGGCTTTGGCTCTGGCTAAGAACAATGAAAACTTCAAGGTGCTGAGCTATTCAATCGACAGCAAGCGCAGCGACTGGACCAACTGCGTCGACAAGAACCAGATGAAAGACAAGAACTGGATACACGTGTCTACGCTGAAGGCATGGTCGTCGGACATCATCCGTCTGTACAATGTGCGCGGTGTTCCTCACACGGTTCTTATCGACCCGGCAGGAAATGTTGTGAAGTTCAATCTGCGTGGCGAGGATTTGGTGAATACGGTTAAGGACATTCTGAGCAAACCGTTCAAGCCTGCTAAGACCAATGCCAAGGCTGCTACGGCTACTACCGCTGCCAAGATGGCGCCTTTCAAGGCTACTACAGCTGCCGACCAGAAGCTATACGACGAGTATGAGGCTCTCTGCAAGCGTAAGGATATCTCGAAGATAGCCAAGCTTGAGGCTCAGGTGCGCTTTGTTCTCGACCACAACACTTCGCCCGTGGCTCCGTATATACTCGAACGCGACTTCCTCAACATCCTCGATAAGTCGTACAATCAGCGTCTCTCAAACGCTCTGTCGCCCGTATTGAAGAACAATGCTTACGCCAAGTCGTATTGCGACAAGGTTGCTGAGTTGTTGGGCGAGGAAGAAGAGTAAGAATTAGGAATTACGAATTAGGAATTGTTCTAATTCTGAATTAGGAATTACGAATTAGGAGTTGTTCTAATTCAATAAAAAGTTGAGAGTTGAAAAATGAGAGTTTAGAGTTATGATTACCAGTTATAATCATTTGATTATCGCCTTATGCTACAAAGCATATCATAACTCTAAACTCTCAACTTTCAACTCTCAACTAAGTAAAGTTATTTCTTGTGTCGGTTGGCACGTTGTTCGCGGTATTTTGCTTTCTGACGTGCCGACCCGCTACCATGGGCTCCGGTGATGTATTTCTTCTTCTTAGCCTTGGTCTTCACCTTGCCGTCGTCGTCGTTGCGGTTGGATGCGCCGCCACGACCCCAGGAGATTCCGCCCCCGGCAATGATTGCGTCTATATCGTCGCCTTTGCTCATAATCGTCAGTTTGTGTTTTAATTAAAATCAATGATGGAACAAGCGGACACCTGTGAATGCCATTGTGATGCCGTACTTGTCGCAAGTGTCGATAACATTGTCGTCGCGTACTGAGCCACCAGCCTGAGCGATGTACTCTACGCCGCTCTTGTGAGCACGCTCGATGTTGTCGCCGAACGGGAAGAAAGCGTCTGAGCCGAGAGCTACGCCACGGTTCTGTGCAATCCATGCCTTCTTCTCCTCCATGGTCAATACCTCTGGCTTCTCCTTGAAGAACATCTGCCATGTACCGTCGCGCAGAACATCGTCATGGTCTTCTGAGATATATACGTCGATGGTGTTGTCGCGGTCGGCGCGACGAATGCCGTCAACGAACGGGAGGTTCATCACCTTCGGGTGCTGACGCAACCACCAGATGTCGGCCTTGTTGCCAGCCAGACGTGTACAGTGGATACGGCTCTGCTGTCCGGCGCCGATACCGATGGCCTGACCGTCCTTGACGTAGCATACAGAGTTCGACTGTGTGTACTTCAGTGTGATGAGCGAGATGATGAGGTCGCGGATAGC
>URQS01000061.1 GCA_900550035.1 uncultured Prevotella sp.
CATTAAGTGATATTCTCCATGGACGTCGTGCAATTAATTTTGATGTTGCAAGAAACATATACCACAACCTTGGCGTTCCTGCCAATGTTGTATTGGGATAAACAATCGACAAGGGTCTATTTGCCACGATGATAGGTGGGCATATAGACCCTTCATCGTGTCTTGATACCTGTTGGGTGGATGATATGACAGAGAAACAACAAACAATACCCTCTTGCCCCGTATAATGGTACATTCGTAATGCCATCCTGTTCCCGATAGTCACTCATAGAAAAACGCAAGCCTTTCATGCCGGGATATTTGGCTATAGTCGCTTTCAAAGACTTTGACTGTAGATTCTCCTCTGCCTTCACTTCTACCGGTATGACCTGCATTCCTGCCTGAATAACAAAGTCAAGTTCCAACTGGCTGTTTTCCTTACTATAATAATATATAGGAATTATACTGAAAATTAGCGAGAAAGCAAAACATATCACATTTTTATGAGGGACTTTTTGAAAGATTAATACACTTTTATGAGGGACTTTTCTATCTATCCATACACTTTTATGAGGGACTTTTCTATCTATCCATACACTTTTATGAGGGACTTTCTGCAACGTCCTTCTTGCGTGTACACGTCCTCTCGAGGGTTAAGTCGATTACATTCCTTGGACGTGAATTCAAGTCTATTACATGTCGCTATCCAGTTCCTTAATAAATACAGATTGTTTAACTCCTAAGCTGGGCAAGGAGTATAAGGTGCCCAGCAAACATATCCCCCCGCACTTCACGGGAAACGACAAGGGTCTATATGCCACGATGAACTGGTGGCGTATAGACCCTTGATTATTTGGTGATAGTCGTAATCTGCATCTCCGCTATTATATTTTTATGTTGTTTTCTTCACGAATAATTTGGTAGTTACAAAAAAGCAGTGTATCTTTACGGCAGAATGCTGCACTTGGCAAATTGAAAACAAGCTTTCATTGTGTTTGTTTGCATAGCCAATGAATCAAATAACAAAAATTCTGTTTATGGGAAAGATAGTAGATAAAACAGAGACTAAGATAGTTACGCTTGATGGAGTTGAGATTATCAAGCAGGTAACGAAGGTACTTATGCCTAATGGTAAGTACCGATATCCTACTGTGTATTTTACGGTTAACGATGATGTCAAGGCTCTGACAACAGAACAATTAGACAAAATCCGCATCCCTGTCTATAAACAGTTAATTTGAAATTAATATGGAAGAAAGTGAAGGTTATCCCTTCGTCTTTCAAATGATAGACAGGGATAGTGCTGATGAATGGCTGATTGAAACTTTGCAATATAGATTCAAGTCAGCTAAATCTCATCATTCTTATATTGTAAGAGTTGAGCGTTATCAGGAACATGCTTATTGCGTGAAGTTCTTTGATAAAGCCAATATGAATAGTAAATTGAAATTTAGTCTTCGGACTAACACATTTGAGCCAAGAATCATTTTCTATACATTGTTCCATATTATGCTTGATGTATTGAAAAGAGATAGCAAAGCCTCATTCTTCTTTGTTGGTGCAGAAGATGAAAATGATGAATTAGGAATGGCGACAAGACGATTTCGTGTATATAAGAAATTCACTACGTCTGTGGTATCTGAAAGATTATTCAAGCATTATGCAATAGAAAATGAGTCTTTGTATATACTAATCAATAAGAACAGTTGTTCTGACTGTGATGATTTAGCCAAAAGAATTACTGTTGCAGTAAAAAAACTATTCTCTCGCCATTAAAAATAATCAGATTTATAGTATCTGATTATGGGGAAACGACAAGGGTCTATATGCCACTATGAACAGGTGGCGTATAGACCCTTGATTATATTGTGATTTTTGTAATCTACATCTCCGCTTTCAGCAGCTTTATCTCCTCTGCCAAAGAATGTGGTTTGAAGTATCTTTGCGTCTTCGTCCAAGAGAAGGGCTTGTAAAGTGGAGTATGGATTTGCAAGCTACAAGAGGTCCTCAAATAACAGTTTGGCAGTAGCCTATGGCGGTCTATCGTCCTTTGGGATGATTTCTCTGTATGGTGGCTCATTAGCCTTTGTATGCAAATATCGTACAAGCAGTAAAAATCTGTTACAAATGAAAAATCGATTCTAGAGATTTTAAAGGCAGGTTTTATAGGTTTTTGGAGCTACGAAGACATTCCAACTCGTCATTTGGGGCTTCTTTACCTTGCAAAAGTTGTCCTTTTGCATGGCAATAGGAATACATTTGCTTTGTAAATGTAGCCCAAATGTATAGTAAAAGAGGTCCTTTTTATGTCAAAAGGACCTCTTTTTTGTAACTGAAATCTGCGCCACAGCTTCACCATCGCTATAACTCACTGTATACAAGCAACATAACAAAAACCGCGTAAAACTCGAGAATTTCGAGCCAAAGATTTCCTTGTGCGTTCAGCTCACAGTTTTGAGCGGTTATAAATGCAAATATTGTATTGATTGCAGTGGATTTAACTGTCATGCAGTACAACATTAAGCCTCTTTCCATTCTTCTATAGTGCCTGTCCTCGACGAGAAGCTGACGCCTATTTTGCGTATTTGTCGACTGTCTGCCTCATACGGACGTGCGTAGCCCTTGTCTTCGATTTGCTGCAATGCCTCGTCAGCTGTGCCGTCAAGCTTGAATTCGAAGATACAGACGCAGGTTTTTGTTTCGATAATGCAGTCTGCCCTACCCTCGCTCTGCTGCTTTTCGGTAAGCACAATATAGGTGCTGAGAATACGGAAAATCAAGTAGAACGTATAGTGGAAATAGCGTTCCTTCTCCGTTTCCATATCCTTACGGCGCATGGTGTAAGGTATGCTTGCAAAGAAAGCCGTGAGGCTCTTGCGCCATGTGTCGAGGTCGTCATGCTGTAAGGCACGATAAAGCTGAATGGCAAGCGTTGTTGCCGACTCTTTTGTTCCGAGATAGTTGGAGGCGAGAAGCGTCAAGAAACCTTTCTTAACCTCGTTGTTCGGAAGGTCAAGCAGGTAGGAATTTGAATCTGGGTCGTAATCCTTTATCGTTAGATAGCCGCTCTGATAAATCATTGGCAACGGGCGCTCCACATCTGCTCTATAGTCAACAAACTCTGACGTGTCATAATAATTGCCGGTCAGGTCGTTCAGATTCTCGTTGGTATAATTGAGTAGACGTACAAGATAAGTAGGTGTGCCGGTTCGGAACCAATAATCCTGAATGCTACGGCCGTTTAATGCATTGAGCACACTAAACGGATTGAAGATGTCGGTCATTTTATTGCTGAAGTGATAGCCGTCATAATGACGTTGCAGCATATCGCGCACTTCTTCAGAAGTCACGCCCATTTCCTCTGCCATTGCGTCAATCTCGTCATGGAACACCGTCTCCAGTTCTTCCTTCGTTATGCCACATATCGCATCATACTTTGCGTTCATACTGATGTCCTCTGGCTGATTGAATCCACTGAAGACGCTCACTTGAGAGAACTTTGTGACACCCGTCAGCAGCACGAATCGCAAGTCTTGGTCGGCAGCCTTAAATACAGAGTAGAAACCTTTGAGTGTCTCACGGTTATAGTCCTCCAACAACAGTTCGTCGTCGTCAAGTTTCACCTTACGCTCTGTATCAAGTACGTCAAGCAATGGCTTATCGTATTCGTCAATAAGCACCACACAACGCTTGCCGGTCTGCTTATGTACATGGGCAAGCAGTCGGACAAAGCGTTCGCCAGGTGAATAATCGGGGTTTCCTTGGAAGCCGTATTCGCGCTCCCAGTCTTCAACGCGTCCCTTGATAAGTCGTTGTAGGGTATGAGGAACGGTGAAGTCGCTTCCGTTAAAGTCGATATGAAATATAGGATATTGCTCCCATTTGGTTTCCAATGAATCGATGGCAAGCCCTGTGAAGAGATCTTTCTCTCCACTGAAATAATATTTAAGCGTTGACACAAGGAGGCTTTTTCCGAATCGTCTTGGACGACTCAGAAAGTAAGTTTGGCCTTCGTCTGCCAACTTATACAGCAGCGCAGTCTTGTCCACGTATACAAAACCGTCCTTGCGTATTGTTTTAAAATCTTGTATGCCAATAGGAAATTTCATAATCAGTTGTTTTGATTTACAAATATACTTTATTTTAATGATTCATACAAATATTCCTCTGATATCTTTCATAAAGAAAAAAATGTGTATCTTTGACATCTGATAAACATTAAAGTATATATGACGATGACTTTACAGGAAGCTATAATGCTAAGACATAGCGTGCGCAGGTACGTTCATAAGCCACTGTCGGTAGACATCATTGAAACGTTACAGAAGAAGATTGATGAATGTAACGCTGAGGGCGGACTGCACATTCAACTTGTTACTAATGAGACAAAGGCTTTTACCGGCATCTTCTCGTATGGTAAATTCTATGGTGTGGAGAACTATATAGTAATGGTTGGCAAGAAGGCTGACGATCTGGACGAGCGTGTGGGCTATTACGGAGAACAGCTTGTACTGCTGGCACAAACGCTCGGACTAAACACTTGTTGGGCAGGACTGAGTTATCGTAAGGTGAATGAGGCTTACATAGTGGGCGATGACGAGAAACTAACGTGTATGATTGCCTTGGGATATGGAGCTACACAAGGTGTAAGCCATAAGATTAAGAAAGCCGAAGAAGTGAGCAACATCTGTAATGACTCGCCCGAATGGTTTCGCAATGGTGTGGAAGCTGCACTCCTGGCTCCTACTGCCATCAATCAACAGAAGTTTTCTTTTACGCTGTTGCCTAACGAGCAAGGCACAGAAGCCAGACCAAAGGTTCTTGCCAATCGAGGCTTCTCAATGGTGGGATATACCAAGATGGATATAGGCATAGCCAGACTGCACTTCGAGATTGGTGCAGGAAAGGATAATTTCGATTGGGCGTAGGTTACTTTTAATAAAAGTAAATTGCAGATATAAAATATGCCGATAGAGAAAATGATTGAATATCTTCTTCTCTATCGGCAAATAGTTCTCTATTTATCTTCGGCAAACAGTTTCCAAAGCGGGGCAGCCATAAGACTTTGCCATATCTCGTTGTTTGTCAACATTTGGTAAACCTCGTCTCGGGTAAAAATTCTTACTTCAAGACATTCGCCCTCGTCAAGATGCTGAGTAGAAATACGCTCTACTCCACGTGCGATGTAACAATGAGTTATGTTGGTATGAGTACCTGGATTGGCTGATATATCCATCCAGTGTTGCCATTCGCCACCACCAAATCCTGTCTCTTCAAGCAATTCTCGCTTGGCACTATCCATAGGGTCTTCACCTTTCTCGCATACACCAGCACAAAGTTCATTAACAGTCTTGCCTATGGCATAGCGATACTGGCGTACAAATACAAACTTGCCATCCTTTGTTATGGCAATTGTATTAACCCAGTCGGGATATTCCAATACATAATACTCGTCTAATATCACACCTGTAGGCAGCTCAACCTTGTCGACACGCGCTGTCATCCACGGTTTCTTAAAAAGGTAATGACTAGAAAGCGTACGCCACTTCATGTCCTTGTCTTTCATAAGCTATTCATTTAAATAAAAAAGGAGGGTGTGTCAAAATAGAAGTTAAAAGAAGTTTGGGCTTCGCCCGAAGTTAACAGAAGTTAGCGGACATATGTATAAATTGCTGAAAATAAAGCATTTGTCTGTTAACTTCCATCCATCGTAGATGGATTAACTTCTTCTTAACTTCCTCTAACTCCTATTTTGACACGTCCTCCTTATATATTTATTAGTATTCACCCCAAGCCTTGATGTCGATATCCTCAAGCTTTGTTGTGCAGAATGCGTAGATGAACGCACTTGCAAGACGAGCGTTGGTGATAAGAGGCACATTGAGGTCGATAGCGGCACGACGAATCTTGTAACCGTTGCTGAGCTCTGAGCTTGTAAGGTTCTTCGGGATGTTGACAACCATATCGATTGTGTGGTTGTGCAACAGGTCGAGAGCCTTAGGTGCATCACCCTCCTCTGAAGGCCAGAGTACGAGTGTGTTCTGTATGCCATTCTCAGTAAGGAACTTGCTTGTACCGCCAGTAGCGTAGAGGTTGTAGCCGTTCTCAAGGAGCATCTTGGCAGCATCGAGCATAGCAACCTTCTGCTTAGCACCACCTGTAGAAAGAAGGATGTTCTTCTTCGGGATGCGGTGGCCTACAGAAAGCATACTCTTAAGCAATGCTGTGTTGGTGTCGTCGCCCAAACAACCTACCTCACCAGTAGAGCTCATGTCTACGCCGAGCACTGGGTCGGCCTTCTGCAGACGGTTGAATGAGAACTGCGATGCCTTGATACCTACGTAGTCGAGGTCGAAGAGGTTCTTGCTCGGCTTCTCTACCGGCAATCCAAGCATTACGCGAGTAGCGAGTTCGATGAGGTTTATCTTCAGAACCTTGCTTACGAACGGGAACGAACGTGATGCACGGAGGTTACACTCGATAACGAGGATATCGTTGTCGCGAGCCATGAACTGGATGTTGAACGGTCCGTTGATGTGAAGCTCCTTGGCAATCTGACGACCTACACGCTTACAACGGCGTACAGTCTCAACATAGAGCTTCTGCGGCGGGAACTGGATGGTAGCATCACCTGAGTGTACACCAGCAAACTCAATGTGCTCAGAGATAGCGTATGCGATAACCTCACCATTCTTGGCAACGGCATCCATCTCAATCTCCTTGGCATGCTCGATGAACTTGCTAACTACAACCGGGTGGTCCTCGCTAACGTTGGCAGCCAACTGCAGGAATCGCTTCAGCTCGTCCTCGTTAGAGCAAACGTTCATGGCAGCACCAGAAAGCACATACGACGGACGTACAAGTACCGGGAAGCCTACACGCTCAATGAAGCGGTCGATGTCCTCCATGCTTGTAAGTGCGCTCCACTCAGGCTGGTTGATGCCATTGTTGGTAAGCATCTGCGAGAACTTGGCACGGTCCTCAGCGTTGTCAATATCCTGAGCCTTGGTACCAAGGATGGGCACGTGCTGCTCGTCGAGGAGCATGGCAAGGTTGTTAGGAATCTGACCACCAGTAGACACGATTACACCGTGAGGTGTCTCAAGGTCGATGATGTCCATCACACGCTCGAATGTAAGTTCGTCGAAGTAGAGACGATCGCACATGTCGTAGTCGGTAGACACGGTCTCTGGGTTATAGTTGATCATAATCGAGCGATAGCCCTCCTTGCGGATGGTGTTAAGAGCCTGAACACCACACCAGTCGAACTCTACAGACGAACCGATACGGTAAGCGCCCGAACCGAGTACGATGATAGAACGCTTGTCGTTCTCGAATGTGATGTCGCTCTTTACGCCGGCGTATGTAACGTACAGATAGTTGGTCTGTGCTGGATACTCAGCAGCGAGGGTGTCAATCTGCTTTACAACAGGAAGAATGCCATAGTTCTTACGACGTGAACGAACTACGAGCGATGCCTTACGCATTGACTTAAGCTCGTCCTCAAGTCCTACAGCACGTGCAATCTGGAAGTCAGTGAAACCGTATACCTTAGCTGTGCGGAGAAGTTCCTTGTCGAGGGTGTTGATGTTGCACTTCTTCATTTCCTCATCGATGTCGATGATGTGCTGCAACTTCTCAAGGAACCACTTGTCAATCTTGGTAAGATCGTGTATCTGGTCTACGGTATAGCCCTTATGCATAGCCTTAGAGATAACAAACACACGCTTGTCGGTCGGCTCACGCAGAGCTGCGTCGATATCTTCAATCTCAAGTTCCTTGTTCTCAACGAAGCCGTGCATGCCCTGACCAATCATACGCAGACCCTTCTGAATAGCCTCCTCAAAGTTGCGACCGATAGCCATAACCTCACCTACAGACTTCATTGACGAACCAAGCTCCTTATCTACACCACGGAACTTAGAGAGGTCCCAACGTGGAATCTTGCAGACTACGTAGTCGAGAGCCGGCTCGAAGAATGCAGATGTAGTCTTTGTAACTGAGTTCTTCAACTCGAACAAGCCGTAGCCCATACCGAGCTTAGCAGCAACGAAAGCCAAAGGATAACCAGTAGCCTTAGAAGCAAGAGCTGACGAACGGCTCAGACGAGCGTTCACCTCAATAACGCGATAATCCTCCGACTGTGGGTCGAAAGCATACTGCACGTTACACTCACCTACGATACCGATGTGACGGATAATCTTGATGGCAAGGGCGCGGAGCTTGTGATACTCTGAGTTGGTGAGAGTCTGTGAAGGAGCGATAACGATTGACTCACCGGTATGGATGCCCAGAGGGTCGAAGTTCTCCATGTTACATACGGTGATACAGTTGTCGTAGCGGTCGCGCACTACCTCATACTCTATCTCCTTCCATCCCTTCAAACTCTTCTCTACCAATACCTGCGGTGAGAATGAGAATGCCTTCTCGGCAAGTTTGTCGAGTTCCTCCTCATTGTCAGCGAAACCAGAACCGAGTCCACCAAGAGCGTAAGCGGCACGGATAATAACCGGATAGCCAAGCTCAGCAGCAGCCTTACGTGTCTGCTCCATTGTCTCGCAAGCCTCGCTCTTGATAGTCTTGACATTAATTTCATCGAGCTTCTGAACGAAGAGCTCACGATCCTCAGTGTCCATGATAGCCTGAACAGGAGTACCAAGCACCTTCACGTTGTACTTCTCGAGAATGCCCTGGCGGTAAAGCTCAACACCACAGTTTAGAGCAGTCTGTCCACCGAACGAGAGCAGGATGCCGTCGGGACGCTCCTTCTTTATAACCTCCTCAACAAAGTGAGGCTGGACGGGAAGGAAATATATCTGGTCGGCAACACCCTCTGATGTCTGCACAGTTGCGATGTTAGGGTTGATGAGCACTGTCTTCACACCCTCCTCACGCAGAGCCTTCAGAGCCTGTGAGCCAGAATAGTCGAACTCGCCCGCTTCGCCAATCTTCAAGGCACCCGAACCGAGCAACAATACTTTCTTTATATTTTCGTCTTTCATCTTTCTAATAATTTAATGTTAAGTGTTAAGTGTTATATGTTAAATTGCCGGACTGGCAACAAACATGAAACACAAAGGCGTATGCCAATTTAACAATTAAAATTTAACATTTAACAATATCACTTATTACTTCAGAGCCTCCACAAACTTGTCGAACATGAACTCGGTGTCTACCGGACCTGAGCATGCCTCCGGATGGAACTGGCTTGAGAACCAAGGCTTTGACTTGTGGCGGATACCCTCGTTAGAACCGTCGTTCATGTTTACGAACAATTCCTCCCAGTCTGCACCAAGTGTCTTTGCATCAACAGCATAACCGTGATTCTGCGATGTCACGAAGCACTTCTCAGTACCAACCATGCGTACCGGCTGGTTGTGCGAACGATGACCGTACTTGAGCTTATAGATGTGAGCACCTGCAGCCTTAGCAAGCAATTGGTTGCCCATACAGATACCACAGATAGGCTTGTCGGAAAGGCTCATCTGCTTCTGGATAATCTTAACGGCAGCCTCACACATGTCAGGGTCGCCAGGACCATTGGCAAGGAAGAGTCCGTCAAACTCCATGTCGGTATAGTCGTAGTTCCAAGGCACACGGATAACCTCGCAACCGCGGTTGATAAGACAACGTATGATGTTGGCCTTAACGCCACAGTCTACGAGAACAACCTTCTTGCCAGCACCCTCGTTGTAGCGTACAATCTCCTTGCAGCTAACCTTATCAACAAAGTTAACTCCAGCATACTCGGCTGTCGGGATATTATCGGGCTCGTCGTCGAAGATAATCTTGCCCATCATCACGCCGTGCTCACGCAACACCTTGGTCAGCTCACGAGTATCGATGCCTGTAATGCCGGGCACGTGCTCGCGCTTGAGCCACTCGGCAAGGCTTTCAACGGCATTCCAGTGGCAGTACTGCTCACTATAATCAGCAACGATGATAGCCGAAGCGTAGATTTTGTCACTCTCCATGAACGTGGGCAGTCCGTTCTCCTCGATTGAGAAAGGAGGCACGCCATAGTTACCTACAAGCGGATATGTCAGAGTCATGAGCTGTCCTGCATAAGAAGGGTCGGTCAGCGACTCGGGATAGCCCATCATCGCCGTGTTGAAAACGACCTCTCCAGCCACAGGTGCCTCATAACCAAATGACTTACCATGGAACTTGGTTCCGTCTTCCAATACTAAAGTTACATTTCTCATAGTTATATTTTCTCGTTATTGTTCTTATAGTTTCTCTTTTTCATTGTTGCAACTGACGTCTGCGACCTCAGCTACTTTATCGCGCACAGACGCCCTGAAAGCGCAAAAGTGTTATGTATTTTTACTTTTGCCCTTTCAGGGCGCGTGCTGTAATGCTGACATAACGATACGGTCAAGACACCGTATTTGATGTGCCTACATTAGCTTCTCCATATAGTTGACAAATGCCTGATTGCAGAGTTTTGTGCCACCCGGTGTAGGATACTTACCAGTGAAGTACCAATCGCCTTTGTGATCGGGTATGGCCTCATGCAATCCGTCGATTGACTGATATACGAGTTCAACCGGCGTCTCCAGTTCCTCAGGACGAAGCATCTCAACTATCTTGTTGTTTATCTCGTCGATAGAGAACGGCTTGTATACGTCGCGCACACAGTTGCGCATCATCTCCTTCGGTTTGAGCAATTCAAGTTTGCACGACTCGTATACTCGCTTCAGCAGGTCTTGCATGCCACGTTCCTTTATCAGTTCCATCGTGGCACGGAACACGCAGAACTCCTCCAGACGCGGCATATCAATGCCGTAATAGTCGGGATAGCGTATCTGCGGAGCCGACGACACGATGACTATCTTCTTAGGATGCAGACGGTCGAGTATGCGCAGAATGCTCTCCTTGAGGGTTGTGCCGCGCACGATAGAGTCGTCAATCACGACGAGGTTGTCGACATACGGCTCAATACAACCGTAAGTGATGTCGTAGACATGCGACGCAAGGTCATTGCGCGAGTTGCCCTCGGTGATGAACGTGCGCAGCTTGATGTCCTTTAAAGCCACTTTCTCAGAACGCACGTATGTATCGAGTATAGCGTGCAACTCCTCGTCGGTTGGCTTATGGTCGAGCTGTTGGATGCGCTTCACCTTCAGCTCGTTGCTATATTTCTTAAATCCAGAAAGCAGACCGTAGTATGCCACCTCGGCAGTGTTCGGTATGAACGAGAATACCGTATGGTCTATATCGCCGTCAACAGCCTTGAGCACCGGTTCGCGCAGCAGTTCGCCAAGGCGTTTGCGCTCACGATAGATGTCTCTGTCAGAACCGCGGCTGAAGTAAATGCGCTCGAACGAACATGCAGAGTCGCCTCGTTGCTGCAGTATCTGCTCCATACGCACCTCGCCCTGACGGCTTACAAGCAACGCGTAGCCAGGCTGCAGTTCCTGAATGTCTTCACATTCCAGGTCGAACGTAGTCTGAAGCACTGGGCGCTCTGATGCCACAGCCACAAACTCGTCGTTGGCATAATAGAATGCGGGGCGAATGCCCCACGGGTCGCGCATTGAGAACATCTCACCAGAACCCGTAAGTCCGCACATCACATAGCCACCGTCGAAATCAGGCATCGAAGTGCGCAGTACGTTGGCCATATCCATGTGTTCGTCTATATAATGAGTCAGTTCCATTCCCTCAAGTCCGCGGTTCTTGGCTTCCACGTAGTTGCGTTCAGCCTCACGGTCGAGTCGATGACCCATCAGTTCGAGCAATGTATATCCGTCGCTATATATGCGCGGAAACATGCCACGCGTTAGCATCTTCTGGAATATCTCGTCGATATTAGTCATATTGAAGTTGCCGCAGATGCACAGGTTCTTTGCCTGCCAGTTGTTGCGGCGGAGGAAAGGATGAACATACGAAAGTCCCTTCTTTCCTGTCGTGGAATAGCGCAGATGTCCCATATACAGCTCACCAGCAAACGGAAGATGCTCCTTTGCAAAGTCGGCATCGGCAAGCAGTTCTGGTCTCAATCGGGCAAACTCTTTCTGCACACGACCGAATATCTCGGTTATGGCATCCTTGCCCTCTGCACGTTCACGGAACATATATTCCGTTCCAGGTTGTCCGTCAAGCTTCACACATGCCATACCAGCTCCTTCCTGTCCACGGTTGTGCTGCTTCTCCATCATCAGATAGAGTTTGTTTAGTCCGAACATCCAAGTACCATACTTCTGCTGATAGTACTCAAGTGGCTTGAGCAATCTGATCATTGCCACGCCACACTCATGTTTTAGTGGTTCCACGGTTTCTTAACTTTACTTGTATAACTCTTAATTCATTATATATGCAGCTTCTGTCCATGTCGTCATTATGCCATCTGACGAGCTGCATAGTGTGTGTTTTCTTGAGATTTGAATAGCTATATGACGTTTGTGCGTACGCACAGCCGACATATGGATAAAAATTAAGCGTCAAGCAAATAGCCCAACGCTCAACCAAGATATTTAGTTTCGGATAATATTAACCAACAAAGAAGCCACCGACGTTACGATGCCCACGAATGAGAACCACAAAGTCGTTGAAGAACCGATAGCTGAGTTTTTAGACTTTACACCATTGGGCTCCACATAAATATAATCATTCTGCTGTACATAATAGTACGGCGAATTGATAATATTAGCATCATTGAGATTCAGACGATGAACCTCCTTCTGACCGGTAGCTGTCTCACGAATAAGTAAAACATTGTCACGACGACCATAAATGGTCAAGTCGCCTGCCTGAGCCAAAGCTTCAAGCACGCTCATCTTCTGAGTAGTAACTGGTACAACCTTAGGCGCTGCCACTTCACCAGCCACTGTAATACGATAACTTGACATATTGACAGTTACGACAGGATGCTCTTCATTAGCAAGGTATGGTGCCACCTTGTCGGCTATAAGCTTTTCGCATTCAGTCTTGGTCATACCTGCTACACGCATTCTACCAACAACGGGAAAATCTATATCTCCATTATTGTCTACAAGATAAGTAAGCAAAGCACCTGAGCCGCTGCTTAACTTTCCACCATCACCAAGCGTGCTCTGTACAGAAAGGTTGAAAGGTCTGCCCGCCTCAGGATCAGATGTAACCACTGTAATGGTCAACTCGTCTTTTGGCATAATGCGTGCATCATACAAACCTACAGAAGGGGCAAGATTCAAAGTATCGATATTCTGAAAATAAGCGACTTTTCTTGCTGATGAACAACCGTTCAGCAACAAAACTACCGCCATTAAAAATATAGGAAATAATACCTTTTTCATATATATATTATAATGTTTTGCTAACCGCATTAAATTTGCATCTGCAAAAATACGACTTATTTCCGAAATTGACAAAGTTTTCAACAAATAATTTTATATCTCCTAAAATAATTTCATTTTAACAATATAAAACCTTAAAACATGTATAAAAACTTTGGTTTACTTGACACAATGTCACTTTTTTATATTAATTTTGCGTGTACAAACACTACATTTATAAAATGAACAACGACAAAGCCTACTCTCGACAAAACAAAGTGCTACTGATATACACCGGTGGCACGATTGGTATGGGCCGCAATCCTATGACGGGAGCACTCGAACCGCTAAATTTCGAGCACCTGATAGAAAACTTGCCCGAGTTTGCATACCTTCAGACAGACATCGACACATACCAGTTTACACCACCTATCGACTCGTCGGACATGTCGCTGAGACGTTGGGCACAACTCGTGCGCATCATTGCCGACAGCTACAACCAATATGACGGATTCGTCATACTGCACGGCACAGATACCATGGCATACACAGCAAGCGCTCTGTCGTTCATGCTCGAGAACCTAACCAAACCCGTCATACTTACTGGCTCGCAGCTGCCTATAGGACAATTGCGCACCGACGGCAAGGAAAATCTCGTCACAAGCATCGAATTGGCCAGTATGCACAACGAAGAAGGACACGCAATGGTACCCGAGGTATGCATATACTTCAACGGACGATTGCTGCGCGGCAACCGATGCACCAAACAGAACGCTGACGGATTCGACGCTTTCAACTCGTTCAACTATCCGCACCTTTGCGATGCAGGAGTGGAGTTCAGCTTCAATAAACACTACATCCTAAAGCCCGACTTCAGCAAACCTATGATACCACATTTCGCAATGGACCCCAACGTAGTGGTATTCTCGCTGTTTCCTGGCATACAGCAGAACATCGTGCGACACGTACTTGAAGCTCCCGAACTGCGAGGCATCGTACTGCGTAGCTTCGGCAGCGGCAATGCACCTCAGAAGCCTTGGCTGCAACAGCTTCTTAAGGGAGCCACACGACGTGGCGTGACGGTAGTCAACATAAGCCAATGTGTTGCAGGAAGCGTCAAGATGGGACGATACGAAGCAAGCTATCAGCTCAAAGATGCAGGCATTGTGACCGGATACGACTCGACAGTAGAAAGCGCCGTGGCAAAACTTATGTTCCTACAAGGACACTATACCGACAGCAATGTGATAAGAACACTCATGAACCGCAACCTATGCGGAGAGATAACAAAATAACAAAAAATCGAAATGCCAACCATAAACCCGTTTGCTCGCCCTGTGTACCTAATGGCCAAACCGGCGGGCAGTCTTTGCAACCTGCGTTGTAAGTACTGTTATTACCTCGAAAAAAGCAAATTATACGACAACAACGAAAAGCACATAATGAGCGACCAGTTGCTCGAAAAATTCATAAAGGATTACATCGAAGCACAAACCATGCCAGAAGTAATGTTCACATGGCATGGCGGCGAAACACTTATGCGCCCAATATCATTCTACAAAAAAGCATTGCGACTGCAACAACAATACGCTGGCGGACGACGCATTGACAACTGCATCCAGACCAATGCTACAATGCTGACAGAAGAATGGTGCAAGTTCTTTCACGATAACAATTTTCTTGTAGGCGTATCTATTGACGGACCACAGGAGTTTCATGACGCCTACCGCAAGACCGCTACAGGCAGACCTACATGGAACCAGGTGATGCGTGGCATACGAATGCTTAATAAATACAATGTAGAATGGAATGCCCTGGCTGTTGTCAACAACCTCAACGTAGAGCATCCCCTTGAATTCTATCATTTCTTCAAGGATATAAACTGCCACTTCATACAATTCACCCCTATCGTAGAACGTATAGTAGACGACAGAGCCGATGGACTCCAACTTGCTCCAGGCATGACCGAAGGTGGAAAAATGGCTGACTTCAGTGTGACTGCCGAACAATGGGGAACCTTCCTATGCACCATATTCGACGAATGGGTGCGCCACGACGTAGGAGAATACTTCATACAATTGTTTGACAGCGCACTTGCCAACTGGGTAGGTGTAGCACCAGGACTATGCACCATGGCAGCAGAATGCGGACACGCCGGAGTGATGGAATACAACGGCGACGTATACTCGTGCGACCACTTCGTATATCCCGAACATCTGCTCGGAAACCTGCGCGAGAACACCGTTACACAAATGATGTACTCGCCCAAGCAACGCGAATTTGCACGAATGAAGAAAGAACTACTACCAAAGCAGTGCAAAGAATGCGACGTACTGTTTGCATGTCATGGCGAATGTCCGAAAAACCGATTCATTAACGACTGCTATGGCAACCCAGGATTGAACTACCTATGCGCCGGATATCATAAGTTCTTCAAGCATATAACTCCGTATATAGAATTCATGAAGGGCGAACTTGCAGCCAAACGTCCACCAGCAAACGTCATGAACTATATCGTAAGCGAATAATGTTCGCTACATTATAAAAATAGCAACAGAATTAGACATACAATAACAGCAAAAGCCCCCAAGAAGCATTCCACTTCTTGGGGGCTTTTGCTATATCTATTCTTTTCACTATTTACTTGGCATAAGCTACCGAACGTGTTTCACGAATTACGGTAATCTTAACCTGACCTGGATAGGTCATTTCTGTCTGAATCTTGTTGGCAATCTCGCCTGACAGTTTCTCTGTCTCCTTGTCGTCCATCTTGTCGGCACCGACAATCACACGCAACTCACGACCAGCCTGAATAGCATAAGTCTTGGTCACACCAGGATAAGACATTGCTATAGCCTCAAGATCATTAAGACGCTTGATGTAAGCCTCGACAATCTCACGACGTGCACCGGGGCGAGCACCAGAGATAGCATCGCAAACCTGAACGATAGGAGCCAACAATGTGTTCATCTCCATCTCGTCGTGGTGAGCACCGATAGCGTTGCAGATATCAGGCTTCTCCTTATACTTCTCGGCTATCTTAGCGCCATAGAGTGCGTGCGGCAATTCGCTCTCCTCATCAGGCACCTTACCAATATCATGCAACAAGCCTGCTCGTTTTGCCTTCTTCGGATTCAAACCAAGCTCAGCTGCCATCACAGCACAGAGATTAGCTGTCTCACGTGCGTGCTGCAGAAGATTCTGACCGTACGATGAACGATATTTCATCTTACCTACAATACGTATGAGTTCAGGGTGCAATCCGTGTATACCAAGGTCGATGGCAGTACGCTTACCTGTTTCGATAATCTCGTTGTCAAGCTGCTTTTTAACCTTAGCCACAACCTCCTCAATACGTGCCGGATGAATACGGCCGTCAGCTACAAGCTGATGCAAAGCCAAGCGACAAACCTCACGGCGAACAGGATCGAAAGCCGAAATCACAATAGCTTCAGGTGTATCGTCAACCACAATTTCTACACCAGTGGCAGCCTCAAGAGCGCGAATGTTACGACCCTCACGACCAATGATACGACCCTTTACCTCATCATTATCAATATGGAATACGCTGACAGAATTCTCAATTGCTGTCTCTGTAGCCACACGCTGTATTGTCTGTATCACGATTTTCTTGGCCTGAGTATTAGCATTGAGCTTAGCCTCGTCCATTATTTCATTGATATAACTTGCAGCGTCAGTGCGAGCCTCATCCTTCAGACTCTCCACAAGACGGCTCTTAGCCTCTTCGGCGCTGAGACCCGAAAGTTCCTCAAGCTTCTCACGCTCCTTAGTCTGCATTTTGTCGAGTTCTTCTTGCTTCAATGCAATAAGCTTCTTCTCGTTGTCAATGCGCTGCTGACACTGCTCTACTTCCTGCTTACGACGTCCGAGTTCCTCCTGACGCTGATTGAGTGAAATCTCACGCTGCTTGAGACGGTTCTCGTTTTGCTGGATTTTCTGGTTGCGCTGCTGCACTTCCTTTTCAAGCTCAGACTTCTTGTTAAGGAACTTTTCCTTTACTTCCAAGAGCTTTTTTTCTTTCAATACTTCAGCCTCCTTAGTAGCGGCTGCTATCATTTCATTATATTTTCCCTTTAGATAGCGGAAAACAGCATAGCCTGCAACAACGACTACAACGAGTGCTGCCAAGGCTGCGATTAATATACCTAACATATTTTCTTATTACTTATTACTTTATTATGTTTCTGTTATTTATTATATTATGTAGAAATAGATTCAGTCTATCGATTTAGTCTAAGCACACAAAACTCCTGCTCTTCAGGCCTAACCCCTCAGAGCATCCTCTATTTCCGAAGTCAACTGGGATATTACGTCACGATAAGGTTTGGTATCGTTGCGCGAAAGCTCCATCTCATAGCGCAAGGCTATTTCAACAAGAGCCATATAAAGGATTTCTTTCATATTAACCGGTCCCTTATATCTCGCTGCATACGTATTTATAGTACTTGTGATAAGATTGGCAGCATCACGATACAACGGCTCGTCCTCTGGACGCACGTTTACGGGTATGTCCGTATCATAGACATGCAGTCTTATCCTAAGTTTCTCTGATTTGTCCTCAGCCATTTTGCTCTGCAATGATTTGGCACAAAAAACAGTTAAGCGTACTATCGTCTATCTACTCATTCGCCATAACTACTTATCACTCTCACCGAGGAGCGTTATACATTTGTCGACCTGGCGTATCAAGCGTGCTACACGCTTTTGCGCAGTCTCCATATCGCCGTCAGTAATAGTCACCATTCGTGCCAGTTTAAGACTATCGTAGTCTGCACGTAGCTGTGCAAGCTGCTTCTCCAATGCACCAACCCGAGCAGTCTGACTGTCGATAGTGGCTTGCAAAGCAGTGTTCCTCTCCTTCAGTTCTTCATACTGAAGTATCATTTGCCTGACACGTGTAGTGAAAAGGTTGATAGAGTTGGAGTCAGCTTCCATTTTACTACGTTTTGATTACAAAATTAGTTCATTTTTGCGAATACTACAAAAATATCAGCAGTTTTCTACTCTTCTGCCTTTATTATTGTTTCGCATCTTCGCCATCTGCCGCCTTTGGTTCTTTCTTGGCAAGCATCACCACCTGATATACAAAACCAGTAGTCCACTTCTGCGAGAAACCAAGGCGATGATTGTATTGACGCACTGCCATAACAGACTTCAACACAGCTGCATCATTATAGTCGTTCTTGTTGAAGATGCCATCAACAGTCTTCTCTGTCATCTTATACAACGCGCTCTTGAATATTGAAGGAAGACGAAGTTTGAACTTCATCAAGTTGCCCATCAGCATCATCAAATCTTGAGTAAAGCCCTGGAACTGCACAAGATAAGTCTGCACTTCCTGAATCTTACGACAGTTCTTACGTACACTTTGATCTATTTCCTTAAAGAAACTATCGTCGGTACCGTAAATTTCCTTCATCATCTTGCGACAAGCCGCCTTCTCGCCTACACCAAGCTTGTTGTTGACGGTAGGAACATGAAGTGTGGTCTTGAAAACACGCAAATCGGGCAGAGCAGCAAGATTGGTTATGCCAACATTAGATGCTATAGTAGCCTGAAAATAAACCCTCACAAGGTTCATGTAGTCTTCCATTCCACCCGTATTTTTATCGTCGTCTTTCTTTCCGAAAATCTTTGAAAAAAGTCCCATAATTGATTTTATAATGTTTATTTATCTTTATTGTTCGATGATTATTCCTTGCAAAATTACAAAAAAATCTTTAACACACAAGTTTTTTCACTTTCTATACTACAATAATTATCCTT
>URQS01000062.1 GCA_900550035.1 uncultured Prevotella sp.
AAATGAAGAAACTTTTTATCGAGACATACGGCTGCCAGATGAACGTGGCAGACTCTGAAGTAGTGGCTTCCATCATGCAGATGGCAGGCTACGAACTGTGCGACGACGAGGGCCAAGCCGATGCCATATTCCTCAACACTTGCTCCATCCGAGAGAATGCCGAGAACAAGATATACGGACGACTTGAGACGCTGCACGCCGAACAGAAGAAGGGCCGACAGCTCATTCTCGGCGTGCTGGGATGTATGGCTGAGCGCGTGCGCCAGGACCTTATCGACAACCACCACGCCAACCTCGTGTGCGGACCCGACTCCTACCTCAACCTGCCCGATATGATAGCACAGTGCGAGAACGGACAGAACGCCTGCAACATCGAACTCTCTACCACCGAAACCTACCGCGACGTAGTTCCGCAGCGAATCGGTGCAGGACGCGTAAGCGGCTTTGTCAGCATCATGCGAGGCTGCAACAACTTCTGCCACTACTGCATTGTGCCCTACACAAGAGGCCGTGAACGCTCGCGCGACGTTGAAAGCATACTGCGAGAGGTGAAGGATCTGCACGACAAGGGATTCAAGGAGGTAACCCTTCTGGGCCAGAACGTCAACAGCTACGGTCTGACTCCAGCCGGAAAGCGCATCGAAGGCGGATGCTCGTTTGCCGAACTGCTGCGCAAGGTGGCACAGAGCGTACCCGACATGCGCGTGCGCTTCACCACATCCAACCCCGAGGACATGACCGACGACATACTGCACGCCATAGCCGACGAGCCCAACCTCTGCAAACACATACACTTCCCGGCACAGAGCGGTTCTACAAAGATACTCAAACTGATGAACCGCAAGTACACACGCGAGCAGTATCTGGAACGCGTGGCAGCAATACGCCGCATCATACCCGACTGCGGTCTGACCACCGACCTCTTCGTGGGCTATCACGACGAGACTCCCGAGGACCACGCCGAGACACTGTCGCTCGTGCGCGAGTGCATGTTCGACTCGGCATTCATGTTCAAGTATAGCGAGCGCCCCGGCACCTACGCTGCCAAACATCTGCCCGACAACGTGCCCGAAGAAGTGAAGATAGAGCGCCTCAACGAACTCATACGCCTCCAGACAGAAGTGTCAGCCGAGCAATACCGCAAGGACATAGGCAAGACATTCGAGGTATTGGTTGAGGGCTACTCAAAGCGTTCACGCCAGCAGCTCATGGGTCGCACCGAACAGAACAAGGCGGTAGTGTTCGACAAGAACAACCACCACATCGGCGACCGCGTCATGGTGAAGATTACCGGTTCTACATCAGCGACACTCCTGGGCGAACCTATCGACTAATTCACAACATCCTGCCCCTCACAAGGCACAACAACCCAACAACCAGTATGAAAGAATTCCTACAAGTACTCAGGCGCTTTCTGCCGCCATACAAGAAGTATTTAGTGCTGACGATAGTGTTCAACATACTCTCGGCACTGCTCAACATATTCTCGTTTGCGGCACTCATACCTATACTTCAGATACTCTTCCGCACCGAAGGCACCGGAACGGCAACGCATCTCATGCCCTGGTCGCTCGACAATCTGAAGGATGTCATTGCCAACAACGCCGACTACTATGTCACGCAACTCATACACACCGTAGGCTCAACCACTACGCTGCTGCTCATCGGACTGTTCCTGGCATTCACTACAATGCTCAAGACGGGCGCCTACTTCCTTTCGTCGGCATCGATCATACCCATGCGCACCGGCATAGTACGCGACATACGCAACCAGCTCTACCGCAAGATTACGTCATTGCCTCTCGGCTTCTTCTCCGACGAGCGCAAGGGTGACATCATTGCGCGTATGACGGGCGACGTAGGCGAGGTGGAAAGCTCTATCATGTCGTCGCTCGACATGCTGTTCAAGAATCCAATCCTCATCATCTCCTACTTCTCGGCACTGCTGTTCATATCATGGCAGCTCACGGTATTCACCCTCTTCTTTGTGCCTATTTTCGGATGGTTCATGGGATTTGTAGGACGCAAGCTCAAGCAGAACTCCATCAAGGCACAGAATCTGTGGAGCGACACCATGTCGCAGGTTGAGGAGACACTCGGCGGACTGCGTATCATCAAGGCGTTCTGCGCTGAAGACAAGATGAACGAACGCTTCGACCGCGTCAATTCCAACTATCGCTCGGCTGTACAGCGCGTGAATATACGCCAGCAGATGGCACATCCTATGAGCGAATTCCTCGGCACCGTGCTCATCATCATCGTGCTATGGGTAGGCGGCGTGCTCGTGCTCGACAAGCAGATGCTCTCTGGCCCTACGTTCATCTACTATCTCGTGATGCTCTACTCTATCATCAATCCGCTCAAGGAGTTCTCCAAGGCAGGCTACAACATACCCAAGGGACTCGCCTCAGTGGAGCGTATCGACAAGATTCTCAAGGCAGACAACACCATCAAGGAACCCGCCAATCCGGTACACATCAAGTCGTTCGAGCACCAGATTGAGTTCCGCCACGTATCGTTCAAGTATGGCGAGCAGTGGGTGTTGAAAGACATCAATCTCGTCATCGAGAAGGGCAAGACCGTAGCACTTGTAGGTCAGAGCGGCAGCGGCAAGTCGACACTCGTCGACCTCATACCGCGCTACTACGACGTTCAGGAAGGCGAAGTGCTCATCGACGGCATCGACGTGCGCCAGCTCGGCATACACGACCTGCGCCAGCTCATCGGCAACGTCAATCAGGAAGCCATCCTCTTCAACGACTCCTTCCTTGGCAACATCACGTTCGGCGTAGAGAATGCCACAATGGAGCAGGTGGAGCAGGCGGCACGCATAGCCAACGCCCACGACTTCATAATGCAGTCGGAACACGGATACGACACCAACATCGGCGACCGAGGCGGACGACTCTCGGGCGGACAGCGACAGCGCGTCAGCATAGCCCGCGCCATACTCAAGAATCCGCCCATACTCATTCTCGACGAGGCTACATCGGCACTCGACACCGAGAGCGAGCGACTCGTTCAGGACGCTCTTGAGCGACTCATGAGCTCGCGCACCACAGTTGCCATAGCCCACCGATTGTCTACAATCAAGAACGCCAACGAGATATGCGTGCTCCACAAGGGACGCATCGTAGAACGAGGCACACACGACGAGCTAATAGCTCTCGGCGGCTACTACCGCCGTCTGCACGAGATGCAGTCGTAAAAAACATCCAAATATGGCTTTCGTAGTTCAAAAAACATAAATTTGCTATACATTTTGCACAAAAAAGCAAAAAATGGCTTGCACATTGTTGCTTATCTCAGATATAATGTCTAATTTTGCTTACAAAATGTAACAGTTGTAAATAACATTATTGATAATTATACGAAAAACCATTAACACCATGGACAAAATAGACAATCTCGACAAGAAAATACTTAGTATACTGTCTAAAAATGCTCGCATACCATTCAAGGATGTTGCAGCTGAGTGCGGTGTTTCACGCGCAGCCATTCACCAGCGTGTACAGCACCTCATCAACGGTGGCGTGATTACTGGTAGCGGATTCGATGTCAACCCCAAGAGCATAGGCTACAGCACATGCACATACGTAGGATTGAATCTCGAACGCGGCAGCATGTACAAGGATGTGGTAAAGCAATTGAAGGACATACCCGAGATTGTTGAGTGCCACTACACCACCGGTTCGTACACAATGCTTCTCAAGCTGTATGCCCGCGACAACGAACAGCTCATGGATCTGCTCAACAACAAGATGCAGATGATTCCGGGAGTTGTGTCTACAGAGACTCTTATCTCGCTCGACCAGAGCATCAAGCGCGAGATACCGGTACATCTCGAAGACGACGAAAAGTAAACATTACACACATAACGAAGACAACAAAGACAACTGAACAACGGCTGTCTTTGTTGTCTTTTTCTTTTTGATACATCCACAATGAACAAGTTCAACCTGCAACAACATCTCGACGAGACATACACCTCTGCCCCATCACACGCCTACCGACCAATCATAGGCATCACCACCAATCACGAAGGCATCGACGCCACGCTGCGCGAAGTCTACTACAAGCAGATAGTCAGAGCCGGAGGCACACCCGTACTCATTCCGCCTGTGGCTGACAACGACGTTCTGCTCACTACTCTCAACACCCTCGACGCTATAATTCTGAGCGGCGGTGGCGACTTCAATCCCCTTTGGGCAGGCGAAGAACCTGTGCCACAACTGCACAATATCAACAACGAACGCGACCTGCCCGAACTGCTCCTCACACGCTACGCCTTCGACCGTCAGCTGCCTATGCTCGGCATCTGTCGCGGCATACAGACGCTCGCAATGGCACTGGGCGGACACGTGGAGCAGGACATCAAGCACTCGCCCACCCTTATCAAGCACTCGCAGACCTCGCATCAGTCCACCCAGACACACAGCGTGAACATCACTCCGGGCACCATACTGAGCGACATATTCGACGGTGAGGACACCATCTACGTCAACTCCTTCCACCATCAGGCTGTAGACAATCCCGGCAACCACATGCGCACCGCAGCCATGGCACCCGACGGCACCATTGAAGCCATAGAAAGCAGCGAGCAGAAGCCCATCATAGGCGTACAATGGCATCCCGAATGGCTTGCCGAAGACGGGCTGCCACTGTTCCGATGGCTCGTCAGCGAGGCGGCAATCCACCACCAGATGCGGCTCTTCCACAGCCGCAACATCACGCTCGACTCCCACTGCGACACACCGATGTTCTTCCCCCAAGGCATACACTTCGACCAGCGCGACCCGCGAATACTATACGACCTGCACAAGATGCAGGAAGGCGGACCCGACGCCGTGACCATGGTGGCATATCTGCCGCAGCCAAAACCGGGCGAAACTTTCGCACAGATAGCACCATTCGGAGCCAAAACGCCACGCGAATATGCCGACCTGATATTCGACAAGATAGAGGACACCATACTCAGCGACTCACGATACATAGCCCACGCACGCTCGGAAGCAGACATACTGCGCAACAAGCGCAATGGACAGCGCTCGCTCCTGACCGGTATAGAGAACGGACTCGCCATCGAAGACGACATCAGCAACGTGCAGCACTTTGCCAACCGCGGCATAACATACATCACGCTGTGCCACAACGGCGACAACCAGATATGCGATTCGGCACGCCACTCGCTCAATACGAACGGCGGCGTGAGCCAGTTTGGCGAGCAGGTGATAGCCGAGATGAACCGTCTCGGACTGATGGTCGACCTGAGCCACGCCGGCGAGAAATCATTCTACGACGCCCTGCAGATATCGCGCACACCGATAGTATGCTCCCACAGCAACTCACGCGCACTATGCGACGTGCCGCGCAACATCACCGATGAGCAGATGCGTGCCCTCGCAGCAGCCGGAGGAGTGTGCCAGATAACACTCTACAACGGATTCCTGCGCACCGACGGCAACGCCACCATCACCGACGCAATACGCCATCTGGAGCACGCCATCGACATAATGGGCATAGAACACGTAGGACTGGGCACCGACTTCGACGGCGACGGAGGCATACCGGGACTCGCCGACGCCTCCGAACTGGTCAACTTCACCAAGGCATTGCTGCGCCGACACTACTCCGAAAGCGACATATCACTCATCTGGGGAGGCAACTGGCTGCGCGTGATGAACCTCTGCCAGCAGAGCGCACAACGATAAAGTAGCACCCAAGGCACACGCTTATATCGCATTATATACACATATTTCGATTTAAAAGCGTAACTTTGCAGTGGAAACAAATAATAAAACAATAAATACATGGCATTAAAATGTGGTATAGTAGGACTCCCCAACGTGGGCAAGTCCACTCTTTTCAACTGCCTCTCCAACGCCAAGGCACAGGCAGCCAACTTCCCCTTCTGTACAATCGAGCCTAACGTAGGCGTGATAACAGTACCCGACGAACGACTCACCAAGCTCGCCGAGATAGTACACCCGGGACGCATCGTGCCCGCAACGTGCGAAATAGTAGACATCGCCGGACTCGTCAAGGGCGCCAGCAAGGGCGAGGGTCTGGGCAACAAGTTCCTCGGCAACATCCGCGAGACCGACGCCATCATCCACGTACTGCGCTGCTTCGACGACGACAACATCGTACGCGAGGGCGGTGCCAGCGTCAATCCCGTAGAGGACAAGGAAGTCATAGACACCGAGCTGCAGCTCAAGGACCTCGAAACCGTAGAAAGCCAGCTGCAGAAGCAGTCGAAGATTGCAGCTATCGGCAACAACAAGGACGCCAAGGTGGCTGTAGCCGTACTCGAAGCCTACAAGCAGGTGCTCGAACAGGGCAAGAACGCACGCACCGTAGAGTTCGAATCGAAGGAGGAGCAGCACTACGCTCACGACCTCTTCCTGCTCACAGCCAAGCCCGTACTGTACGTGTGCAACGTCGACGAGGCATCTGCCAAGAACGGCAACGAATACTCTGCCCAAATAGCCGAAATCGCCAAGAGCGAAGGCGCCGAAATGCTCGTCATCGCTGCCAAGACCGAGGAGGACATAGCATCGCTCGAAACCTACGAGGACAAGCAGATGTTCCTCGAAGAACTCGGACTGGAGGAGAGCGGCGTAAACCGACTCATCAAGAAGGCATACAGCCTGCTCAACCTCGAAACATTCATCACCGCCGGTGAGATGGAGGTTAAGGCATGGACCTATCACAAGGGATGGAAGGCTCCGCAGTGTGCCGGCGTTATCCACACCGACTTCGAAAAGGGCTTCATCCGCGCCGAAGTAATCAAGTACGACGACTATATCCAGTATGGCTCGGAAGCTGCCGTGCGCGAAGCAGGCAAGCTCTCAATCGAGGGTAAGGAGTATGTCGTACAGGATGGTGATATCATGCACTTCCGTTTTAATGTGTAGACGTTAACTCTGAAAAGCTCACAACATCACAACCTATAAAAAATGGAACATTTTTTATACATCATGTGGAATCCGAGTGACACAGCCGTGTCATTCGGACAATTTACCATTCACTGGTATTCGATGTGCTGGCTTATCGGACTGGCGCTTGCCTATCTGATAGTGCAGCGCCTGTATAAGGAACAGAAGGTGAAGGAGGGACTATTCGACCCACTCTTTATCTACTGCTTCGTAGGCATACTCGCCGGAGCACGCCTGGGCCACTGTCTGTTCTATCAGCCCGACGTATTCCTCAGCAGCTGGCACCACTTCATCGAGATATTCCTGCCCATCCACATCGGCGACGACGGATCGTGGCGCTTCACAGGCTACCGCGGACTGGCATCGCACGGCGGAACACTCGGCTTGATGCTAGCACTCTGGATGTACGTCAGACGCACCAAGATGAACGTTTGGCAAGTGCTCGACAACATAGCCATAGCAACACCCGTCACAGCCTGTTTCATACGTCTGGGCAACCTGATGAACTCAGAGATAATCGGTCGTATCACCGACGTGCCATGGGCATTCATCTTCGAGCACGTCGACTCAATGCCACGCCACCCCGGACAGCTCTACGAGGCTATAACCTATGCCCTACTCTTCTTCATCGGATGGCGCATCTACCGCAAGCATCCAGAACGCGTAGGAACCGGCTATTTCTTCGGCCTGTGCCTCGCTTACATCTTCACCGCCCGATTCTTCATCGAGTATACGAAAGAGGTACAGGAAGCCTTTGAGCAGGCTCTGCCGCTCAATATGGGACAGCTCCTCAGCATTCCGTTCGTCATCATCGGCATAGCATGTATGAAAGGCGGCAACTGGATGAAACGACTTGCAGATATAGCTTCTGCCGAAAAAAAGAAGTAATAACAAACAGGGTTATCAACACTTTTACACACAAACCTGTTGACAACTCTCCCACCCTATTTACAAACGCCATACACACCTGTAGTGTATGGCGTTTTTTGTGTGGTTATCCACAATTGTTGATAACCTGTGGATAACTATGTTAACTCACTGATACTCAATGTTTAGTTATTAACACAATCTGTGTATAAACCCTCCTGTACGGCTACAGGCAACAGTTACTAACACAGGAGTTATCAACAGGTGTGTGGATAACTGCATAAAATGCTGACACTCAGCCTGTAGATACCAACATCCTGTGTTAGCATAAAATTACGAACGACAGGCAACTGCGACTTATCAACATATCAACACCACCTGTTGATAACTAATGTAATAGTCTGAATATCAACAGATAGTTATCCACACCACCTGCGAATAACCCTGTTAGTAAGGCTATACAGACTACAAATATGAAGCAATGGAGCAAACATCTAAAGCACACTACTCCCCTCTATACGGTGGAGAGACAAGGGGATGGGGCTCTTTTGGGGCTTTATTATTCCATACAAATATTGTACAGGCAGTAAAAAAGTGTTACAAATAAAAATCTCAATATAGAGTTTTGGAGAGCCGTTTTTATATTGTTTTGAAGCAGCAACAATTGCTCCCCATTGCAAAAGGACTCCATTTACCTTCCAACTGTAGCCCTTTTACACTCTCACTGTAGTCGTTTTACAATGCAAAAGAGCTACATTTGAACATCAAAAAACGTCCTTTTGCAATGAAAAACCCTCCATTTGAACAGCTCGCCAAAGCCATCACTACCCTATCAACGTCATAACCCACTGATTATAAGCCAACTATCCGAAACCGCTCAAAACTCGAGAATTTCGCACTGAGAATTTCCCTGTGCGTTCAACTGGCAGTATTCAGCCGAAAAAATGCAAATATTGTATTGGAGCTTCGCTCCAGTTGTGAGGTAGAGGGGGTGGGATGGTGATAGTTTGCAAGTTAATCATTGAAGTCAGGAAAACCCTTCGTAATATCCATTTATCCACAATCGCAATATAATTGTGGATAACTAATGTAACATACTGATACACAATGTATAATTTTCCACAATACCTGTGTATAAGCCCGTGTATAAGCTGGTTATCCACACATTACAGGCATAGTGTTTATCAACATCCTGTTGAAAACTGTGGATAACCCTGTAATCGAGTGAAACACAAACAGGTACAATCAACAGTATTCGTGTATAACCATCCTGTCCAACGTTCCTACAGTTATCCACACTTATCAACATCAAACCCTGTATACCCCCCCAAAACACAGGTTATACACACAGGACATGCCTGTACCTGTTGATAACCATAAAAACCCTGTGGATAACGTGTTGATAAAATTGTGGATAAGTATAGAGTTATCAACAGGCTAACAGGCGCAATACATGGAGTGTGGATAAATACCCGAGTTATTAAGTCAATATTACAAAGTTTTCCACGCATATTTAACGAAAAAAGATATAAACTTATTAACTTTGCAAGTGTTAACCACATTATGTGGATAATGCACATACAACGCTCATTATCAGCAAGAAGTTATTAATAACACCTGTTGGTAATCCTGTATCAAACGTTGATAACGAAATAACCAAAGAAAAAGGCTAAAACTTACCAACAAGTTAACAACACATAATACTCATACTATTTTTTCTTTTCAAAAAAAATAAAAAGAGAAAATATATAAATGGTGTTGACAAATGGGGTAGGGGACAGGTTTACAGGAACTTGAAGAAACAATAACATAAAACAATACGACAATGAACAAAGAGTGGATAGAAAAGGGATACATCGACGAACCCGTCGACGCGTCTGTTGACTTGAAGAAAGAGATACGCCGCCTGTGTCGCGAGAAAGACGCTGTGCTGCTGGCTCATTACTACACAGTAGGCGATGTACAGGAAGTGGCCGACTTCGTGGGCGACTCGCTTGCCCTTGCACGCAAGGCTGCGCAGACCGATGCCAAGATGATTGTGATGTGTGGCGTTCACTTCATGGCCGAGACATGCAAGCTGCTCTCACCCGACAAGAAGGTGCTGTGCCCCGACCTCACTGCCGGATGCTCGCTTGCCGATTCATGTCGTGCCGAGGATCTGAAGAAGTATAAGGAGGAGCATCCGGGCTACAAGGTGGTGAGCTATGTCAACACCACTGCGGCTGTCAAGGCTCTCACGGATGTTGTGGTGACGTCGGGCAATGCCGAGAAGGTGATGGCATCGTTCCCGAAGGACGAGAAGATAATCTTCGGTCCCGACTACAACCTGGGCAACTACATCAACAGTGTGTCGGGTCGCTCTATGTTGTTGTGGAACGGTGGTTGCCATGTACACGAGAAGTTCTCGGTAGAAGCCATCGTGAAATTGAAGGCCGAGCATCCTGATGCTGTGGTGATGGCACACCTGGAGTGCAAGGCTCCAGTTCTGGCAGCTGCCGACATCAAGGGTTCTACAGCCACCATGCTCAATTACGCCATTGCTCATCCCGAAATCAAGGAATACATCATCGCCACCGAGGCTGGCATATTGCACGAGTTGGAGCGCAACTGTCCCGACGTGCGCTTCTATCCTGTGCCGCCAGAAGTGTCGGAGGGTGGAGTAGGGTGCTCATGCAACGAGTGTGAGTATATGAAGAAGAACACTCTCAAGAAGATATACAACACTCTGCGCCACGAATGGCCGGAGGTGACAGTCGACCCCGACATCGCACGCGACGCTGTGAAGCCAATCGAGCGCATGCTCTCTTTGAGTTGACAAGTTGACGAGTTGACGAGTTGACGAGGAATTTTGAGTTATAAAACTATCAACTCGTCAACTTTAATAATTAATAAAATGCAATTTTTCGACAATCTATACATTATATCATAGAAAAGTCGTACTTTTGCACAGATATATTACATTAAAAAATAAAACACGTAAAGACAATTTATGGACAAACTTAGTTACGCTCTTGGCCTTGGCATTGGCCGACAGCTTTCGCAGATGGGTGCCGAAAGCCTCAACATCGACGATTTCGCTCAGGCTATCAAGGACATCATAGCAGGTCAGCAGCCGCAGATTGACGACCAGGAAGCGCAGACAATCGTTACAGAATTTTTCCAGCAGCAGGAGGCAAAGCAGCGTGCTGCCGCCGCTGAGAAGTATAAGGAGAACAAGGAGAAGGGTGAGGCATGGCTCGCCGAGAAGGCTATGGAAGAGGGCGTAGTAGCTCTGCCTTCAGGATTGATGTATCAGGTGCTCAACGAGGGCAGCGGCAAGAAGCCGACAGCCGACGACACAGTAGAGTGCCATTACGAGGGTCGTCTCATCGACGGTACAGTATTCGACAGCAGCTACAAGCGTGGCGAGTCGGCTACATTCCCCCTCAACGGCGTTATCGCTGGATGGACAGAGGGCGTGCAGCTCATGTCGGAGGGTGCCAAGTATCGCTTCTTCATCCCTTACCAGCTTGCATACGGCGAGCGTGGCGCAGGTGCTGCTATCCCGCCGTTCGCAGCTCTCGTATTCGACGTAGAGCTCATCAAGGTGATGTAATGCGTCACAGAATGCAGGAAACTAATAAAAAACAATAATACAATGAAGAAATTTTCAATCGTAGCCGTATTGGCTATCGCTGCTGCAAGCTTCGTAACTTCTTGCGGCAACTCGGGTTCAGGCACCCCAAATCTTAAGAACGATGTAGACACACTGTCGTATGCCATCGGTATGGCACAGACACAGGGTCTGAAGCAGTATCTCGTACAGATGGATGTTGACACAACATACATGGACGCTTTCATCAAGGGTCTTAGAGAAGGTGCCAACGCTGGCGACGACAAGAAGAAGGCAGCCTACTACATGGGTATCCAGATTGGTCAGCAGATCAGCAACCGTATGGTTAAGGGCATCAACCACGAGCTCTACGGTGAGGACTCTACCAAGACTATCTCATTGAAGAACTTCATGGCTGGCTTCATTCAGGGCGTGAAGGAGAAGAAGGGCCTCTTTACTATCGAGCAGGCTGGACAGGTAGCTCAGATGAAGATGATGGCCATCAAGTCAAAGAACATGGAGGAGCAGTATGGCCCGCTCAAGAAGAAGGGCGAGGAGTGGATGGCAGCCAATGCCAAGAAGGCTGGCGTGAAGACTCTTCCTTCAGGTGTTCAGTACAAGGTAATCAAGGAAGGCAACGGCGCTATGCCTAAGGATACATCACTCGTAACCGTAAACTACGAGGGTCGCCTCATCGACGGCACAGTATTCGACAGCAGCTACAAGCGTGGCCAGGCTGTAGACCTCCGTGCCAACCAGGTAATCAAGGGATGGACTGAGGCTCTCGTACACATGCCTGCTGGCTCTGTATGGGAAGTATACATTCCTCAGGAACTGGCTTACGGCGAGCGCGAGCAGGGTCAGATCAAGCCTTACTCTCCACTGGTGTTCAAGATTGAGCTCATCAAGGTGGGAGGCAAGTAATTCCAGCACACACAGAATAAAAAAAAACAAACAAGGGCGACCCACAAGGCCGCCCTATTTTAAATATATAAATCAATGAAGAAGTTACTTATCATCGCTCTTGCCGTATTTGCTACGACAGCGTTTGCCGCCACTCCGGGCGTCAAGAAGGACAAGAAAAAGAAGAAGGCTATACCAGCAGCTGTAATCCAGCCTGCCTATCCGCGCCTGCTGAGTGCCAGCGACTCGCTGAGCTACGCAGCCGGTATGTTCACCACACGCGGACTTATGGACTACGTGAAGCAGCAGTTTGGTATTGACTCTACCAACGTGCAGACATTCGTCGAGACTCTGCGCGAGGCTGTAGGTGCACAGCACGACAAGCAGTTTGAGGCACGTTGCGCTGCCATGCAGATTGCACAGATGCTCACCACACGCATCTATCCCAACGTGAGCAGCGACGTCAAGGGCACCGAGTTCATGCTCGACAGCCTCAAGTTCAACAGCGGTTTCCTCTCGGCAGTAGCCGGCGACACCACCGTGATGAAGCAGGACTTTGCCGACCACTATTTCCAGAACACTATGAAGGAAGCCAAGCAGCGTGCCGAGCAGCAGTATAAGCTCGACAACGAGGCGTGGATCAAGCAGAACGCTACTAAGGAGGGTGTGAAGACTACAGCGTCAGGATTGCAGTATAAGGTAATCACTGCCGGAAATGGCACTGTAGCCTCTAAGGACGACGAGGTGACTGTGAAGTACGAGGGTCGCACCATCGACGGCAACGTATTCGACAGTAGCTACAAGCGCAACCCCGACACCACAACCTTCCGACCCAATCAGGTCATCAAGGGTTGGACCGAGGCCCTGTGCATGATGCCCGAAGGCAGCAAGTGGGAACTCTATATCCCGCAAGATTTGGGATATGGCACACGCTCGGCAGGCGAAATCAAGCCTTACTCAACACTCATCTTCACTGTTGAAGTGGTGAAGGTAGAGAAGAAAGTTGAGAAGAAGAAGTAAAAAGCCAAAGCCCCACCCCCTTGTGGAGGGTTGAAAATTGAGAGTTGGGAGTTGAGAGTTATGATATGCTTTATTATCTCAATACTCTTGCAGTATCAACGGTAATCATAACTCTCAACTCCCAACTCTCAATTCTCAACTTAAAAACGTGAGATTATGCGAATGCAAAAATACGGTCGCGAGCTCGACCTCCTCCTCCTTCTATCTGACAATGGCAGCTACACTGCCCAGCAGATAGCCGACCGTCTGGGCATCACCCGGCGCCATCTGTACAATTATTTCGAGTATCTTCGCGACAGTGGTTTTCTGCTTGTAAAGTCAGGCACACGCTATCATCTCGACCGTTCGTCGCCATTTTTCCGTCGTCTGCACGAGAGCATGTCGCTCACAGATGACGAGGCTGAGTATGTATGCCGTCGTATGGCCGACAGCGAGCCCTCTGACTACATTGCACAGCGAGTGCGTCAGAAGCTCGCACGTACATTCAACATAGCCGATGCTGTCAATTCTGAGCAGCAACAGCGTGTCGACCAGTGCTTGTCGCGCTTGAAGGAAGCCATAGCCGGACGACGCATGGTGACGCTGCACAACTATTCGTCGCCACACAGCCACAGCGTATCCGACCGTATTGTAGAACCCTACATGATAATGAACGACGGTAGCGACGTGCGCTGCCATGAGGTGCGCTCGCATCAGAACAAGACGTTCAAGCTGTCGCGCATAGAGTGGGTGGAGATAATCGACGTGCCGTGGGCGTTCGAGTCGAAGCACAAGGAGGTCTACACCGACATGTTCATGTTCTCGGGCGAACAGCGCTATCCGATAACACTGCGCATGGGGCAGCTGTCGCACAATCTGATGCTTGAGGAACATCCCCAAGCCGCCGAATTCATGACACCCGATGCCGTCGACAGCTGGACATTCCAAGCCGATGTAGTGTCGTTTCTCGGCATAGGCCGCTTCGTGCTCGGACTCTACGACGACATCCAAATCATCGGCTGCCAGCAATTCATCGACTACATAGCCGAAAAAATCAAGCGGATGAAAGGGTAGGGGGTAATATCATTATGCATTTGCCTTTACAGGGCGATTTCTTTTTTGTTGAGTATACGCAACACTTTCTAAATTTTCTCTGCAATCCAATACCCTACAGCCACGGCAATGAATCCCAGCATGATGCTGCCGCCGGTATATAGTAATGTGGTGAAGGCGTGGCCACTGCGCATGAGCGAGAGGTTCTCGTTGCAGAAGGTAGAGAATGTGGTGAAGCCACCGCACAGACCGGTGGTGAGGAGCAGTTTGACAGAGTCGCCACCCAGATTGCCGCGCGACGTCAATCCGTAGAAAATGCCGATGAGCAGACAGCCGAGAACATTGACCGCCAGAGTGGGGTAGGGGAATATTCCCGCCATGTTGTCCTGAACGAATTTGGAAGCCAGGAAGCGCAGGGCCGAACCCATGCCGCCGCCCAATGCCACGATAATAAGCGAGCGTATCATAATAGAAGAAGTATAAATCTAAATTTTTGCGGTTGCAAAGGTACGTAGAAAATTATACAAAAAAACAAAAATATTTTGGCATTGTTCGTTTATCCCATTGAAAATAATTAACTTTGCTACCATATTATATTTTTTTGATGTTATTTTAATTTTTAGATGAACGTAATTACAAAGACAGTATCATTGCCTGATGGCAGAACCATCAGCATTGAGACCGGGAAAGTGGCAAAGCAGACCGACGGAAGTGTTGTACTGCGTATGGGCAACACCGTACTTCTCGCCACTGTTTGTGCCGCAAAAGATGCAGTTCCCGGAACAGATTTCATGCCTTTGCAGGTAGACTACAAAGAGCAGTATTCAGCAGCAGGCCGTTTCCCGGGTGGCTTCACAAAGCGTGAGGGCAAGTCGGGCGACAACGAGATTCTTACATCTCGCCTTGTAGACCGTGTGCTGCGTCCGCTCTTCCCGTCTAACTACCACGCCGAGGTATATGTGCAGATCATGCTTCTCAGCGCCGATGGCGTTGATCAGCCTGATGCTCTCGCAGGATTCGCAGCTTCAGCCGCTATGGCTTGTTCAGATATTCCCTTCGAATGCCCAATCTCTGAGGTGCGCGTAGCTCGCATCAACGGTGAGTATGTCATCAACCCAACTTTCGAGCAGATGAAGGATGCCGACATGGACATCATGGTTGGCGCTTCTGCCGAGAACATCATGATGGTAGAGGGTGAGATGAAGGAAGTTTCGGAGCAGGACATGATTGGTGCTTTGAAGGCTGCTATGGCTGCCATCAAGCCTATGTGCGAACTCCAGACTGAGCTCTCTAAGGAGCTTGGCACAGACGTTAAGCGCGAGTATTGTCACGAGGTTAACGACGAGGAGTTGCGCGAGCAGATCCGCAAGGAGACCTACGACAAGTGCTATGCTATCGCTGAGGCTGGCGACCACGACAAGAAGTCGCGCGAAGAGGCCTTCGACAAGATCCTCGCCGACTTCCAGGAGGCTTACGATGCAGCCCATACAGAGCTGACACCTGAGGAACTTGACGAGAAGCATGCAGAAATGGTGCGCTACTACGCCGACGTTATGCGCGACTCAATGCGCCGTTGCATCCTCGACGAGGGCAAGCGTCTCGACGGTCGTAAGACTACCGACATCCGTCCTATCTGGTGCGAGGTTTCTCCGCTGCCTATGCCTCACGGAAGCGCAATCTTCACACGTGGCGAGACACAGAGCCTCTCTACATGTACACTCGGTACAAAGATGGACGAGAAACTCGTTGACGACGTACTGGAGAAGGGCTACCAGCGCTTCCTCCTTCACTATAACTTCCCGCCGTTCTGTACCGGTGAGGCTAAGGCTCAGCGTGGTGTAGGCCGTCGTGAGATTGGTCACGGCCACTTGGCATGGCGCGGACTGAAGGGCCAGATTCCAGAAGACTTCCCTTACACAGTTCGTCTGGTAAGCCAGATTCTCGAGTCAAACGGTTCTTCATCAATGGCTACTGTATGTGCCGGCACACTCGCCCTCATGGACGCAGGTGTTCCTATGAAGGCTCCCGTATCAGGTATCGCTATGGGTCTGATCAAGAACCCGGGCGAGGAGAAGTATGCTGTGCTTAGCGACATCCTCGGCGACGAGGACCACCTGGGCGACATGGACTTCAAGACAACCGGTACTCCCAACGGTCTTACAGCCACACAGATGGATATCAAGTGCGACGGTCTGAGCTTCGAGATTCTCGAGAAGGCCCTTATGCAGGCTAAGGCTGGCCGTGAGCACATCCTCAACTGCATGATGGAGACTATCTCTGAGCCGCGTGCCGAGATGAAGCCGCAGGTTCCGCGCATCATCCAGATTGAGATACCTAAGGAGTTCATCGGTGCCGTTATCGGCCCTGGCGGCAAGATTATCCAGCAGATGCAGGAAGATACCGGCGCTACTATCACAATCGACGAGGTTGACGGTGTAGGCAAGGTACAGATTTCTGCTCCTAACAAGGACGCCATCGACGCTGCTCTCGGCAAGATCAAGAGCATCGTAGCTATTCCTGAGGTAGGCGAGGTTTATGAGGGTACAGTACGCTCAATCATGCCTTACGGCTGCTTCGTAGAGATTATGCCGGGCAAGGACGGACTCCTCCACATCTCTGAGATCGACTGGAAGCGTCTTGAGACAGTCGAAGAGGCTGGCATCAAGGAAGGCGACAAGATCAAGGTGAAGCTCATGGAAATCGATCCGAAGACCGGTAAGTACAAGCTCTCTCACCGCATCCTGCTCCCGAAACCAGAGGGTTACGTAGAGCGTGAGCGTCGTCCGCGTGGCGATCGTGGCGATCGTCGTCCGCGTCGTGAGGGTGGTGAGCGTCGCGACGGTCGTCGTGAGAACCGCGAGCATCGTGAGCCGCGCGACTTCAACGACTCGCTCGACCACAACAACGACTTCTAATAGCTGAAGAATACATAGGTTAATACAAATAAGGCTGCAACGCAATTCGGTTTGCGTTGCAGCCTTTTTTTGTGCGTTGTCGATACCGCTACTTGATACATTCGTTTTGCAGGAAGTCCTCGTACTCGTCGCGGTAGCCGTTGAACACGTTGATGTCTACCTCGGGTGTTATGCCGCGCACGTGTCCGTCGGGGCTTAGCTGCCAGTAGGCGAGTCGCACATCGGGCTTATACTCGCCGTAGCGTGCTATCCACACGATGTAGTTGCGCTTCAGGTCGGGCGCGAGCGGCAGGTAGCGGTTCACGAACGACTGTGATATGTACAGTATGGGTCGTGCGCCCGTTGCCCTCTTCACCACGTTTATCCATTCGCGCACGTTGCGAAACATCGCCTCCGCTCCGCCCATGGCGCGTATCTGGCACACGTCGGTTCGACGTCGAGCACCGGCGGCAAGTCGCCCTTGCGGAATGTGCTGTTCTTCACGAAGTAGTGAGCCTGCTTTGCGCCGGGCGTGCGAGTGGAGAAGAAGTGGTACGCGCCGCACTTGATGCCGTGTGCGCGTGCTGCCGCGTAGTCGGTGCGATAGTAGCGGTTTCGCACGGTGGTGCCCTCGGTCGACTTGATGTAGCAGAACGACACGGGGTAGTCTACCGTTCCGGCGATGCGCTTGCGTGAGAGTTTGCCGAGATTGACGATGCGCATCTGCTTCCAGTTGATGGCGTAGCGTTTGCGCCCCTTCTCGTGCTGGAAGCGCGAGATGTCGATGCCGTAGATGCGGTCGGCGCGATATTCGATGCGTTCGCCCAAGAAGCGGTTGTTCTTCCACTCGCCCAGCTGCAGATGCTTGCCAGCATTGATTGCCACGCCGAAGCCCGACCGCTTGCCGTCAGCCCATTCGCCTTGGTATAGCTCTTGGCGGTTGACGAAGGTGCCGTGTCCGTCGGCTATGCCGTCGCGGTTGAGTGTTCCGGTATATGTGCCCGTTGAGTCGCGCCATGTGCCGCTGACAAGTGTGTCGGCACGCCATGTGCCCACGATGCGTCTGCCTGTTGAATCGCTGCCGATGCCCTTGCCCCAGCGTTTGCCCATGCGCCATTCGCCGGCATACACCACGCTGTCGCCCACGGAGAGCACGCCGTAGCCGTCGTACTTGCCCTGTTTGGTTCCGCCGTAATATGTTGTTGCGCCCTGTACCTGTATGGTCTGTCCGTCGTGTGCAATGTCCTTGCAACCGCAGAGACAAAGTAGGGCGAAGCCCAGCGCAAGTGTGTATTTTGTTATCTTCATTGTTGTGTTGTTTTTAACTATAGGTGGGAGTTGTGTCATTCGTATCGGTCGACGCAGATGTCCGCATCGGTCGGCGCAGATGTCCGCATCGGTCCA
>URQS01000063.1 GCA_900550035.1 uncultured Prevotella sp.
ACTTATTCGTGAATTATTCATATTTATAAAATTAATTTTGAACAGTTACTTAACATACATGTAATATGCAGTATCCGCTAATTTCAGAATATATTGAAGCAATTCTCTCTTCCGAAGATAATTTGGACAAATTGAGTAATCTCAGGCCTATTCTTGATGAATATGGCAATCCCATCATGTCAAGTGGCAACTTTGCCGTAGTTTTCAAAATGACTGATGGCGAGAAAAATTATGCGATCAAATGTTTCTTGAAGGAACAAAAAGGAAGAAAAGAGGCATATAATCAAATCTGTGATCATATAAGTAGTATCCATACAAAACATTTCGTTTCAACAAGTTATTATGAAAAAGAATTGTTTGTTGATACCACTCAAACTGAAGAGAATGAATTTCCTGTGCTATTAATGGATTGGGTTGACGGCTTAGGATTAAGTGAGTATATTTCTCGTAATTATGACAATAGCGAGAAAATGGCTAATCTATATAACAATCTTCAGGATATGATAGAGTGGCTATTGCCATCGCATCTTGCCCATGGAGATTTAAAGCCTGACAATATAATTGTAACTGCCGATAGCGATATCGTTCTCATTGATTATGATGGAATGTTTGTTCCATCTATGCAAGGCCAATATTCACGCGAGCATGGCACTCCTCAGTTCCAATATCAAGGTCGAACGATTTCTGATTTTAATGAATATATAGATGATTATGCAGGCATTTATCTTGCGCTGATAATAAAATTAATATCTATTGACCACAAACCCTTGGAATTCTTCTTATCTATGAATAAGGAGGCTTTAGTCTCATATGCAAGTAAACACATAAACAACATCTATATTTCCAAGCTTCTATCTGCATTTCTCTTGGTTAATAGCATGGGATTTATAGAACATGAAATGTTGTATAATGTCTTTTATAATGAGCGGAAAAGAAAACGAAAATTAGAACTAAATCTTTTATCAAATGCCTTAAAGGGGGATACTCAAGCAATGATACAATTAGGTGACACTTATTCTAGAGGTGAGTTTACTCCCAAAAATAGTTATAAGGCATTGGAATTTTATTTAACCGCAAAATCAATGGGAAATACGAATGCTTCATGTGGAATATGTAAACATTTTTATCATTTTCAAAATGACTATTACAATATTAAAAACTTTCGTCAGAATCCTATTCATAAAGCAATGTGCAACCACAACATAGACTTCTCATTATGTAGAGAAGCTGAAGAAGACACGCTCAAAGACCAATATCATGCTAATGAATATTTCCAGAAGGCTGCATCATTAGAATTTGCGCCTGCTATTAACTGGATTGCAATACGAAAAGATACCTTTAGTATAAAGAAATTGGAACAAGCTGCCAAGTTAGGACATGCTAAATCAAATAAGGATCTTGCTGATTATTACAGAAAGGGAAAACACGTTCAGCAGAACTTTAAGGAAAGTATTAAATACTATCAGCGTGCTGCAGAATTAGGAAATAGTGAAGCACAAACAATAATAGGAGAAGTTTATAGTAAAGGCATGGTTGAGTATCCTGTCAGTTGGATTGATGCTGTATATTGGTTTGAAAAATCTGCCCAGCAAGGTAATTTAAATGCTATACGTCAATTGTTCTTCTGCTATTTAAACGGAACTGGAGTCGAAAAAAACTATGATAAAGCATTCTCCTTAATTGACTATTATTATGATACTTCAGACTCTGTGATACTTTATCTGTTGGGATGCTGCTATGAAAATGCTATAGGTACAAGTAAAGACTACCAAGCGGCTTATAATTATTACTTAAAATCCGTACATTCATGGGGAGGATACACTTTGGCTGAAATACGTTTGGAACTATTGTGCAAGCAACATGATATAAAGGATGAAACATTTGTAGAACAATCTGAAATCGCAGAAATAGGCAAATGTGGTACAGGTACATACAGTTCCGATGGTCATCGTTTTTTATGTTATTGGGGTACATACGGAGAAGAGTATTCTGTGGCAGAGGGAACAGAAGTTCTATGCGATGATAGTTTTAATGACTTGTATTATGAGTGTGATGGGCATTATTTAAAAAAACTAATTCTCCCAGAATCATTAGTGAGAATTGGAAACAATGTTTTTTGTGCTAGTATAACAGATATTGAGTGCAAATCACTTAATTTTGTCGTTGAGAATGGCTTTCTGCTTTCCGATGATGAGAAAACTTTATATAGATATTTTGGAGCCGATGAGGTTGTGAATATACCTCCTACAGTTATTTTTATTAAAGGCGGTGCATTTAGTGAAAAACATGCAAAGCAAATAAATATACCTAAATCAGTAAAATATATCGGAGATAACCCATTTGCTGGCATTAATTATCAATTCTATTACTCTTGGAAAATAGAGGATAATATGCCATTTAAAATCACATGTGAATCCGAAAATTATAAAATTATCAACAATACATTGTATGATTTAAAAGGTAAAATAATTATAGCATACTGGGGACATGATAAAATAGTTCAGGTTGAAAAATGGACTAAGGGGATTGGTAAAAACGCTTTTTTTCAATCCAATATAGAGATTATAGATTTAACAAATTCTCAAATTAAAATTGTTCACGAAACAGCCTTTTATAGATGTTTTAACTTACATAGCATTCAAATTTCTAAAGGCACTATGCTACAATATAGAAGTCTGCTACCAACCTATTTACAAGACCTAATACAGGAAATATAATAAGTCATCCGATAACATAGGTATAAACTATGATAATAATAGAATCAAAGCGCAAAAAGCGGGAGAATATATTGAAGAAATATCCTAATGCCATCATTTGTGATATAACAAGTCAGGCGACAGATGGACTTGTAAAATTAAGTCCTTTCTTTCCACATGGCGGAATTCCTGTACCTTTTAGCCCTGACTATACGGCTACTTGTGTAGAGGCTGTATGGCAAGGTTTAAAAATTTTTGAGAACGAAGATGTAGACAAAAGTATGTTTCTAAATGGTACAATGAAAGGTATTAAAAGAACAGTAAGGAAACACGGCAAAGTTCTTGGCCATCGAAAAGGTGTGAATGGAGCGGAGATATTAGGTTATGTCGAAGCTAAACGATTGATTTATATACCGACATATCGTTGGATGCTCGAACATAAAGTAACAGATATAATAGAAAGACTTCGCAAAGCAAGCTTGATGAAAACAATAGTCTTGCTGGATTACAACACTTGCTGCGATGTAGATAGTTATACAAAGCCTTTATCTCATGCCTACCTTGTCAAAGCTTACGCAGAAGGTCTTTATCCGTTTGATGATCTCAGACCTTCAATGGCAACAGACAACAAAAAGTATTCACACAAACAGCTTTCGTTGTTTGAATAAAGATTATTATTATGGAAAAGAAGCACAATTGGCAAGCATATAAAGCCATCATAGAACAACAAGGTATTAAGAAATTGTACCATTTTACAGATCGTGACAACCTGCACTCCATAATTCAAAATGGTGGCCTTTATTCTTGGGCGGACTGCGAAGAAAAAGGTATCACCATTGCAAAGCCTGGAGGGAGCGACAGTTCGCGTTCGCTCGATGCACGTGATGGCTTGCAGCACTATGTTCGTGTAAGTTTTGTCACTCAGCACCCCATGATGTATATAGCTATGAACGAAGACAGGATTTCCAATCCAGTATTACTGGAAATAGACCCTCAAGTCATCTATTGGAGGTACAGCCAATATGCCGACAGAAATGCAACAAAAAATGGTGCTCGTGTGGGTGACAATATAGAAGATTTCAGGGCGATTCATTTTTCGGCCGTTAAGGCGAATAAACACTTTGATCTTGATGATGAAGAGCAGAAATTCTATCAGGCAGAGGTGTTGGTAAAGAATTTTATACCATTAGAATATATTACCAATATAAACAACTTCGGTATACCTATTCCGACTAAGTCCCAACAAATGCAGATTAAATTGCCATATACAGCCCAGATTACTAGAAATACCCCAACAGCATTCATCTTCCTTATTGACCATTCGGTCAGTATGCAGAATATAACTACTCTTTATGGAGAAGAAATGACAAAGGCAGAGGCTGCTGCACGTATTGTCAATGCTCAAATTAATGAATTAGTGCTTAGATGCATCAAAATGGGAGATACTCGCCACTATTACGATATAGCAGTCATTGGATATGGAGAAAAAGCATACAGCGGTTGGCAAGGAGAACTTGAAGGTAGAGACTTCGTTTCACCTGAAGAGTTGAAAAATCATCCATATACTAAGATAGTCACAAGAAAAGAGATACGCACAAGGAAAGGGGTGCAAGTAAAAGAAGTTGAACTGGTACAATGGATTAGTGCCCGTCACGATGGTAGTTGGACTCATTATCACGAAGCTTTTGATTATGCAAAAAATCTACTTGACAAATGGATGATAGAACATCATGAGAAGGATTGCTATCCTCCAACTATCATACATATAACTGATGGCTGGTTCAATCATGCTTCTCTTGATACGGTAATTCAAAAAGCAAATGAACTGAAGGCTATGTTTACCAATGACGGAAATGTCATCCTCTTCAATATACATTTTACAGCAGAGAAGGATTCAACTTCAATAGCATGTCCTATCAGCAAACAGGAGTTGGATGATGATTATTCAAAGGCTTTATTTGACATGTCAAGCCTTTTGCCTGAACGATATAATGCAGATATAGCACGCTGTCTTAATGATACACGTGACGGACGTCATGTTGCAATGGGTGTTAATGCTGATGCAACAACACTCATCAAACTAATGGATATAGGAACTCCCACAAATATAAGTCAGAATCAATGAAGTGTTTGTCAATTTCCAAAATAGAAGAAGATACCATAAATGAAGACGCAGCAAAAGCTACAGAAAAGTGGATAGCTGTTTCCGATGGTGCTGGCGGCGGTGGCGTATTTGCAGACTTATGGTCTCAGTACTTGATAGATCATATTCCTAACGAACCTTTTATTGACTTTGATTCGTTTAATATCTGGCTCGAGGATATCTGGGAACCATTTTACAATGAATGTGAAGTAAAAGCTCTGCAAGAAGGAGGACTTCTGCTTAATAAATTCTATGATGAAGGATCCTTTGCTACATTAGCTGTAGTATGGAGAATTTCAAACGAAGAATACCATTGGATTTCATATGGTGATAGTGTAGCTTTCCATTACAATAAAAAAACTAAAAAGTTAGAGCATTCATTTAGTTCTTTAGAAGATTTCAATAATCCACCATATCTCATCAATTGCAAAGATGAACCACACAAAGAAGGATTTAAACATGGAACCTTTATAACCGATGAGAATTCAATCGTATTTGCAACCACTGATGCTTTGGGACATTATATTATAATGATGTACCAAGTAGCAAACAGTAAAATGTTTGAGAAAGAATTAGCAACTGCAATAGCTGCTCAATCAAAGAACTCCAACTATATCCAAACTGCTCTATCTTTAGGAAACATTAATTTCGAAGATAGAGTTATTTATAAGTTACAAAATTCTTTGAGCAACAGGGTTAATTTTATTCGACATTGTAGAAAGCTAATTAAAGAAGGATTGTTAGCTTACGATGATTATTCAATAACTATATTATCATAAATGTAAATTCATGGTCGGATTCAAACTACAACAATATCTCCGCCGTGAGTACCCACAAGAGAATGCTCGCTGCGAATGTAAGGAATCCAAGAATTCAAAAAACTCATTTAAAATACAACAAGCGTAAGTTATGGCACTCGCAATAAACATAAACGATCTGCTTAACAAGCAGAAGATTGAATCCAACCGCATTGAGTTTAAGAAAGGTTGGAATCCGGGGAGCATATATCACAGTATATGTGCTTTCGCTAATGATTTTGACGACCTTGGCGGTGGATATATCATCGTTGGTGTAGAAACAACCATTTGACATTCTTGGTTAATATTCTAGTACACGAAGGATATTCAGATAGTTCGGGAACTCAACTTAAAAGTTCGGGAACAAACTATGAAAGTTCGGAGATAATACAAAAACACAATTGCAAGACAAAAATATAATAGCAAAAAACTATGACAAAAAATAAAAATACCAATTTCCAATATATACCTTTGGGGAGTTTTATAAATATCCCTTTTACATTAACAGTAAAAATACTATTGGCAATAGGCAGAGTGTTTCACTTAACCTACAATGCAGTGAACATAATAGTATGGTACATGCTATTACCATTAGCATGGGTTGGCATACTTGACTATAAGCCCCACAAGCTGATATTGTCACCATTATGGTTGTTACTCTGCATAAGCATTGTAATTCTTCAGAGAAAGAAGTTCAATCAGTTTTGTGATACCATTTCAAACTCTCACAGATATTCATTGCATCCTTCGGCAACTACTACCTTTGGTCAGTAATCATCTGTTTTATGGTACCATTGCTGATAACAGCAGTACTTCTTCTTATTTAGATAACACAATATATATTTTAGATTTATACGGCTATGAAACACGAAATAATAGATAGATTTAGAGGTTGCCTTTATGGGCAAGCTATTGGCGATGCACTCGGATTGGGAACGGAGTGTATGACTGATGAGGATATATCTTGGAAATATCCTAATGGACTACAACACTATAATCAGATATACCAAGACAGACATAGGAAACGATGGAAAATTGGCGATTGGACTGACGACACAGACATGATGCTCTGCATCGCTGATGCAGTAAATGAGGACAAAGGTGTTAATTTCTTAAATATCGCCAAACATTTCAAAGTTTGGGCTGAAGGCATGCCTATGGGTATAGGGTCGCACACCTATAAGGTTCTTACTATTGGTGACTATGCCGAAAAGCCGTTTGAGGTTTCGTATATGGCATGGAAGATGAGCCGCTACCAGTCAGCAGCTAACGGAGGTGTAATGCGTACCTCTATTGTCGGACTTTTCCCAAGGGAAACAACAGCCTGTGCTGAGAAAATATGTCAGCTCACTCATTACGATCCAAGATGTGTAGGCTCATGTGTCATTGTTTCGGAGCTGATACATGCGTTGGTCTATGGCATCGAACCTCCTACACGCTACAAAATGAAAGATATTGCCAAGCAATATGATATGGAAATATGTGATTATATAGACAACGCATGGGAGGGACCTCATGTCAAACCACTTGTGTTCTACGACAATTGTGGCTATACCTTAGTAACGCTATCTGTAGCTCTATGGTCATATTGGCATGCCTCTTCATTCGAAGAAGGATTGCTTGCCGTTGTGAATGCAGGAGGCGACGCAGACACTAATGCAGCAGTGGCGTGTGCCATTCTTGGCGCAAAGTATGGCTATTCGTCCATTCCAACAGAATATATTGAAGGTCTCTTATATAAAGAGACCTTGGACAAAACTACAGATAGCCTTTTGAACGTTTGTATAAAATAAATAATACGGCACTCGCAATAAAAATGACCTGCTCAACAAGCAGAAGATTGAGCCTAACCGCATTGAGTTTAAGAAAGGTTGGAATCCGGGGAGCATATATCATAGCATATGTGCCTTCGCTAATGATTTCGACGACCTTGGCGGTGCAAGTTCGGTAACGTCCCATCAAAGTTCGGAGAAAAAGCAACAATAAGTTCGGAGAGAAAAAGAAAAAGTTCAGAGAGGATACATAGTTAAATAAAGAACAAGATATAACTACGGAAACACAAGCGACGACTACGGAATCTCCTACTGAAACTTTCCATATTTGTGAATTACGACCTTTTTACGACCCAATATGCCCATTGAGGTTGAAATAGGTCGTAATTATAAAGGGCTCACCGAGACAGTCTGCATGCAAAATCCTGCCATTTTATTTTGCAGTTTCAGTCATTTGTACTAACTTTGCAAAGTTAATATACAACATCTCGGGGTTGACTGGATTTGACAGCGGGATGAAATGGTATGTAAGCATGCGGAGCCTCGATGGCTAGCTCCTTAATCTGAGTGATCAACAATTTAATTGGCGAAAACAACTACGCTCTCGCTGCTTAATCGAAGTACAGTAGATTAGCTTTATTCCGCCACAAGGTTGGCGGAACGAGACATCGCTCCAAGGATGTTGTTCCGAATCTGAGGGTCAAGCGGTGCAGGTAAATCGGAAATAGTCTGTGTATGCCTCGGTGCACGGATGAAGTTTTAGAGGATAAGGTTGCGATTGGTGGTCCAGGTCTTGTCGCAGCACGAAAACCGAAGGCTGGAATAAGCATGTAGAAAGCATATGGTTTCCCTGTTTGGACGTGGGTTCGAATCCCACCAGCTCCACCCTAACAAACAAAAAAAAGGATGTGTAAAACGAATAATTACGTTTTACACATCCTTTTTTTGTTACTATCAGACTGTGCAATTTTTACTATCAGACTGTGCGATTTTTACTGCCTGACTATACTATATTTGCATTTCTAACCGCTCAAAACTATGAGTTGAGCGCACTAAGAAATCTTTGGCTCGAAATTCTTGATTTTTACGCGTGCAGCGTTATTGCGCTGAAACACACGGCGTTATGACAACTAGAGTCGAAGTGTGCAATTATCCTACGCCAGCAAAACGTCCATTTCATTGCAAATGGAGTACTTTTGCCATCCATTTGAGGCTCTTTTACAATGCAATTGGGGCTTCTTTGCTCTCCAAATGTAGTCCATTTGAAGAGCAAAGAAGCCCCAATTGAAGTGTAGGGTGATGTCGCGCCCTAAGAAAAGCTATAAAATCGGCTTCCGAAATCTATAGAATCGATTTTTGTTTTGTAACACTTTTTTACTACTTGTCTTATATTTGCAACTATATACGATACCATCAAGACTCGGCATGTTTTATCTCGTCAGCGAGAACTTCATGCTCAATCCGAAGTCTTGCGTCGTAGTAGGATAACTGCTCGACGACAGCAACGGGGTGTTGGTCTGGCGGTCGTAGTAGAAGCTCATGGTGAGCATACGCGACAAAGTGTAGTCGGCTGAGAACGACAGCTTGAATGCTGTGTTGCCGCTGTTGGCTGCCGAGGTCATCGTGGCGATGTCGCGGGTTATCGATGCCTGCTTGCGCAGACTGAGGTCGAGGCGCAGCTTGAGGTCGTTGTTGACTCCCGTAGACGAAGTGTTGCGATTGTTAGAGCCTGACTTCAGCTGCGATGCACCAGCTGCCGTAGAACGACCACGCTGGCGCACACGACGATGACGATTGCCACCGAACGGATTGAAGTTGTTGAGCGTATAGGCTGCACCTATAACCCAGTCGTGCGACGATGCCTCATTGATCTGTACCGACGTCATGCTAAGGCTCATGACGCGTGTGGTGCGATACTCTGCCTTGATGGTCATGTTGTTTTGCAGCGTCACGTCGATGCCGAGCAATGGCGAGAACGCCTCGTTGATGCTGACGGTCGACACGTTGAACATCGAGTTGGGCACGGGCATTCCGGTTGTGGCATCGTTGATGAATCCCAGTCCGTTCATATACTCCATATATGTACTGTACGAAGCATACGAGCCAACGGCGTAGACGCTCTTGTAAGCATGACTTATGTTGACGCTCTTGAACACGTCGCGCAGCCACGGCAGCTTCGACAGTCCGCTGTATCTTAAGGTCCAGTTGGGCAGCAGATGCGAGAGCGACGGGAATATCGACAGTCCGCCGTCGCCCATCTCGGTGTAAGCCGAGAGGAATGCCGGCACCATGACGTCGGCGCTGTAACGGCTCACGCCACCATTCTCGGCACTGAAAGGCTTTCCAGCCAATGCTGTTCCGGCGGGATAGACGGCTCCAGCATAACGAGCCTCAACACGATCGCGTATACGGTCGAGCGACGAGCAGAAGCGCTCGAACGACTTTGAGCGGTAGCCGTTATTGGCATTGCCCGAACCCTCAAACGCACTACGCAGCGACGTAGTAGTCATTGTGAACGTTCCGCTCTGCGTTGTGGGGTTGCCCTCGTACATATACTGCACCGAACGAGCCGTGGTAACGGTACGTGTGGCTGTAAGGTCGATCTTCAGATTGCGCACAGGCTCAAGCGTAGCACGCAGCTGCAGCTCCTCAGTACGATTGGTAGTGGCTGGAGTGGCGAGCGAGTCGTTCATCAAGAGCCATCCGTTGCTACGCGCCTTGTCGATGTATCCGTCGCCGATGAATCCGAAGGCGAAGTCGAGACCTGGCGAGAGTGCTCCCATGCCCGAACGTTGTCCGAACACATCACCTATCATAGGCTTGAATCCTGGCAGCGACATGGCATACTGGTTGCGATAGCTCAAGCTGACATTGCGCACCATCATGAGCACACGTGCCACCGACTGCGCCGTACGATACCAGCGTTTGTCGTCGAGCGGCTCTTTAGCCGACACGGCTATCTTGAGCTTCAATGCCGAGTCTACCTTATTCATTATGCGTATGTTGTTGTCGTCGAGACGACGATAGCGCAGGTGGAACGGCTTGCCGTCTTCGGTCTTGGCGCTGACTATCAGTCGACGAGTCTTACGGCTATGCGTCACCTTGAGCGTGGTGTCGGGCAAGAGGGTTATCTCCTTCTCGTAAGCCCGCTTGTTCTTAGGCAACTGTCGGCGCAGTTTTTCATCGCGTGCTGCCTGACGATCTTTCTTGGCATCCTTGCCCGATGTCTTGTTGCGACTCTGTGATGATTTATTGCTGCGCGAACTGTCGCGACGGAAACGCTCATTGGTCTTCTTGAGGAACGGTATATGATTGTACAGTTTCTCCATATTGAACTGGGCGTTGATGTTGGCCTGACGGTTGTTGGCTATGTTGTTGCCAAGCGACGTGCCGTCCTCAAGGTCGGTGCCGCGCACCCAATTGTACGATGCCGTATAGCTGGCGTCGGACGTAATCCAGTCGAACACGGGCAGCAGATTGATAGGCAACTTGTACGAAGCCTGGAACTGCTGATTGTAGTTGAGCGGTGTGCCCATGTGCTTAATGGATGTCCATACAGAGTCTTTCCACACCTCATAGCGGTCGGGATACAAATCCTTATTGACGGGCATGTAGGGCTCTTCAATCTCGGCATTAGTGGCGCTCTGGAAGTTCATGTGCAGATTCTTCGTAAGGTCCCAACGCAGATTGAACTCACGGTTCCACAAGAACTGCGACGCAAACGTGAGCGGCAGGTTCTGATTCTCAGTAGCCTCCATGTCGCGCTCCTGCAGTTCGTAGTAGTTGCGCGTTATCTCGGTGTTGAAGCCCACGTTCTGCGGCAACCAGTTGAATCCGAATCGGCGTGGCAGGTCGAGCCACTTCGATTTCGACTTAATCTTCTTGAACGGTTCGAGCGACTTGTACACCGGGCTCCACTGATAGTTCATAGCACCGCGCCAGTTGTCCTCACGTTCATAAACCGTAGTCTCGCCCGTAGTGTAGCTGTGGCTATGCGAGTAGGAGAACGAGAAGTTGGCTGGGTCGTAAGGCATGGGGTGGCGCTTGGTCTGTATGCCCACCCTCACGTTTGAGAGCGAGAGATTGGTCTGCGTCACCTTGGTCACGGCTATGCTCTCAATAGAGTCGCGCTCATGCTTGTTGACAGCAGCATCGAGAGCCTCATCAAGCAGCATATCGTTGTCGAGCGGATTGTACTTGGGCGACGTCTTCTCCTTGGTCACCGAGTAGTAGAGCGGAGCCGAAACCTTAGCCTTGTCGGGGAAGAACTTGCCCAGTTCGACGTTTGTCGTAACGGAGTAGTTGGAATAGTCGTCGGTGGAGCGTTGTGCCACACCGTCCTCCAGTCCGCCGAAACCAGCCGAAGTATAGCGTCCCTGCACATTGACATTGCCCAGGTCGGACAGTTGCACGTTGAGGTTGCCCTGCGCAGCCCAACCTCCCGAACTGTTGTAGTCCTTAAGGCGCAGCTCGTTGACCCACACCTCGCCACTCTTGGCGCTTGCCGAATTGTTGCGCACACCTATAATCATCGTCTTCACGTCGCCAAGCGTCGGGTTGCCCACGATGGTGATGCGGTTTTGCGGATTGTCGGTGTCGTAAGCCAAGTACGGACGATTGTACGATGCCAGACCTATCGCCTTCGCCTTGTTGCGCTCGCGCTTCAGTCCGGTCAGGAGCGAGAGCGGGATGTCGAGCATATTCTCCTTAGGCCACACCTTCAGGCGGTCGGCTGTAGAGTATTTGTTGTAGTCGCTCTTATGAGGAGTGAGCGCCAGCGGAATCTCGTACTCATAGAAGTTGTTCTTGTAGTCGGAACCGAGGCGCACGAATACCGAAAGCTGTCCGTTTTCAAGATTCGTAGTGTTCTGCTCGAACGAGTTGGCATGCACGTACATCTGCAGACGCTTGTACTGACGCATGTCGATAGACGTGTTCTTATAGACAGCCTTCGACTCGCCCGAAGCAAGATTGTTGACTGTCATCGACAGCGCCTGCTCGTTGTTCTCTACAAGCTGCGGCTGCGTGGGGTCCTGCTCGCGCGATATACCTGGAGGCAGGACGTAGTTAACTGGTGTCTTGTCGTTGTTCTCCTCGATGTTGACGGCACTCACCTGAAGAGTTCCGGTAGATGAAGATGTATTGTCGAGGTTCTGCTCGTAGACACGCCACTCGCCTCGCACGAGGTCGAGCGTACCGAAGCGCAGCACGATGGGGTGCTTGAATCCGGTAAGGAACATACGCATGAAGCGAACTGATGTGAGGTCGGTGATGCCCCCCACCCTACGCTCGTACTCGCGCAATGGGATGCGGAACTGATACCAGTCGACCGACTCCTTCTGGTCGTTGCGCAATCGGCGTGTTGTGGTGCGCTTGTCGACGATATAGTTGCGGCCTATCTCAAGGTCTTCGGGACGTATCGACACCTTATACTGGAAGTACTTCTCGTACTCGCCCAGTGTGTAGTCCTGGTTGATGTCCTCAACGTCGGGCGTCGACTTGTATGAAGTGTCGTAGCCCTCGGTGCGCGAATCGTTGTCGGGCGAGTTGCCCTGAGGGTTGTTGATGTATTTGTAGCGGCGCAGGATGGGTGCCTGGATGCGGTCGAGGTCCGATCCACGGTAGTAGTGGTAGTTGTCGCCGGCAGGGTCTGCCCATATCGAGTCGAACACGGCGGGGCTAACTTTGCCCTGAATCTCGCGCAAGAACTGCTGATACGGTTCCCACTTCTGCTCCTCGGCATCGTTGAGTCCGTTCATACCTACGTCCAGCAAGGCGCGTGCGCCCTTCGATGTAGCAAAGGCATAGGTGGTTGTAGCCTGATTGGGCACCTTACCCCACTGTGTCGTAGTGTAAGCCTGCGAACCGTCAATAGGCATACCGCTCTCATAGAACTTCTTGCCGTCGCGCAGGATGTCCTCGCTCACCTCGCCAAGATTGATGTAGAAGTCGCCTCCATATTCCGAAGCCTTGCCCTCGCGACGTGTATAGATGAAGGGGTCGAGCATCCAGAACTCTATGTACTCCACGTTGGCAGCCTCAAAGTCGTTGGTGTCGAGCTTGCGCATCATGCCGCCCCAGTGCTGCTGCGGATTGTTGAGCGTTCCGTCCTGAGCCAGGTCGGAATTGAAGTTGTATGGTCCGCGCTCGTTGGGATAGTAGGCAAGATTGAGTATCGACAGCGTCGACGTAGCTCCGTTGTACGAACTCTGGTCGCGGTTGGGGAAAAGCTCGTTGACATAGAACTCGCGTACGTAATGGTTGCTGAGCTGTTCGAGGTCGCTCTTGATGTGGCTTGGCGTGAGCGACGACGAGCGGCGCGTGAACAAGGGGTCGATGGTGTACCACGCCAGTCGTGAGCGGTTGAAGCCCGAGCGCAACGTGGTCATGTCGGCCTGTTCGGGAAACATCGACGGTACTGACGAGATAACCCACGACGTAGGTGTAGACACGTCGATGGTGTTCTTGGCGTTCTCGAAGTCGTCAATATACGATGCATTGTCCTGCGTGCCTCGGCTCTGTCCGGCTATGAGTTGGGCAAACTCGCCCGTGAACGATATGTGCGACGGCTGCGTAAGGTGAAGCAACGGCAACTTGTCGAGCATATTGGTGAGCCACTGGCTCTCGCGCTTCCAATTGACGTTGATGCCCCAAAGGGTGTTGTTGAGCGGTTCGGCTCCCATCGCCACCTTGTTTGTAAGCGACTGTTCGGAGAGATGCTGAATGGTACCCGACAGCTGGAAGTTCTTGGAGATGTCGTACTCCCAGTTCATTCCGAACATCGTCTTGCGCTGCATGCCATAGTCGGTGTTGCTCTCAAGCGACACGTTCACCTGCGTGCCGGCATCGATAATGCTCTGATTGAGAATGGTCACCTCGCCAGAATAGTAGTCTACCGAGTAGTCGGTGCCCTCAGCCAGCACTATGCCACCAGCCGTCACCACTACCGAACCTTGCGGAATGTTGTAGGCACCGGTCTGTATCACGTTGGCTGACGTGCCGCGAAACTGTCCCGTAAGCATATACTTGTCCTTCTCGGCTATCTGTCGCGCCACGGTCTTGGTAGAGTCGTAGAGCTCGGTGAAGGCGTATTTGGCGGCACGGTCGGCTGCCACACCATTCTGCACAAGATAGTTGTACATATACTTGCCGAAGGGTTCGGCTACGGGGAAGAACACACGACCGTTGGTGACGGTATAGCCTTCAACGAAGTCGAAGAATCCGTTGGAGTGTGCCTTGTTGTTATTGTCGAGGCGGTCGGCACCAAGCATCTTTATGATGGTCTGGCTCTTCACCTGCGGTTCGGGGATATAGGTGAGGTATACGCCTGCCGTATCGCTCTGGAACTTAACGTCGAGACGGAACTTGTCGCGCTCTACCGACGAAGCCAGATAGTAGACGTTCTTCATCATAAGCCCCCAGTTGGCTTGCTGCGGATTGTTGCTCGTGTTCTTGAGCGACTTCACGAACAGCGCCTTCGAAGCGTCGGTGTTGTCGGAGGCAAACTCGCCCACCTGATAGGTCACGCCGCCGTATGTGTACTCATAGGCAACAGCCAGCACCTGGTCAGTCTGCAACTGTGTCTTGAGCGATATGTATCCGAGAGCCGTGTTGACGGTATACTCCGACGAATTGAGCAATCGTGCCTTCTCCAGTTTCTCATAGTCGGCTCCGCCTTCAAATCCCGGTATGGCGTCGAGTGTGGCTGATGTCTGGTCGATGTCGCGCGCGGCAGCATACTGCGACACCATGCTCTGATACTCAGAGTTGGCTGCATTCGAGGGTACGGGCTGTCCGGTCACTGCCCATGACGTATTGGACACACGGGTGTTCTCGCCGAGGTCGGCAAGGGCTATGATGTTGCGCGTGTTGGCTGTAGTTCCGGTCTTGTTGGTTGCCCACACTTCTATGCGGTTGATCTTGATGCCCGACGTGAGGTTGGGCAGCGAACGCATCCAGTCGTCGTATTTGTCGTGGAAGAACTGAGCAAGGAAGAAGTGGCGGTTCTCCTCATAGTTGTCGGCACCTATCTCGAACGGCGTGAGCTGCTTGCCTCCCTTCGACGACACGCTGGTAGTAGACGACTTCTTCTGCGAAGCCACGAGTTGCAGTTTCAGTCGGCCGAACTGCAAGTCGGTACGCAATCCGAATAGCGACGAGGCTCCTTTCACCAACGACGAGTTGGATGGAAACGACACGTTGCCAGCCTCAACGAGCTTCACTATCTCGTCTTCCTTGCCCTCATACTTCAGTTTCATGTTCTGCGCGTCGAAGTCGAACGTAGCGTCGGTGTTGTAGTTGAGGTTCATGTTCACCTTGTCGCCCACACGTCCGTTGACGTTGACGTTTATCTTCTCGTCAAAGTCCATGGTCGTAGTCTTGCGGTTGCGTATTGGAAGCGACGGATTGTCGATATTCTTCATCGTAGCTCCGAACTTCAGCTCGGCTGTACCTTGTGTACGTATACGCACACCACCGGGACCGAATATCTTCTCAGCCGGACCGAGGTCGAAGTGCATGTCGCTGAAGTCGAACTTCTCCTTGCCCTTAGCCTGATATATCTCGTCGTTCTTCTTGCGGAAGAAGTTGCGCATAAGCTGACGCTCGCTCCATTGCATATACTCCTGTGCGGTCATCACAACGGGCGCAGCTATATATGTTCCGCCTATTTTCTGTCCTACCACATACTGCCCAAGCGAGTCGTCGTACTCCACCTGTTGCTTCATATTGTCGGGGCGTTGCAGATCGGCGGCGCCCTGATTGAGGTCGTCGAGCGTAATGGGCAGCGTTCGTTGTATGCGCCAGCGTGGATGCAGCAGCGAGTCGGGTATGGTGTCGTCGTCGGCAATAAGCGGCTGCGCCTTGATGGCTATGGTGTCGGCATGCGCCTGACGTATATTGCGACGTTGCGGACGTTGCGACATGGCAAAAGCAGCCATTGCCGCCATAACGAGTATGACGACTACCGTTCGGGCTGACAAGGTCAATGTCAGCCCTTTGCGTAAGAATAGTAATATGGTGTTAAGAATTTTCAAAAGTCGCGTAATGTTACTTTATCTGTTTCAGTGCCAGCTTCACCACCTGCTCGACAGGCAATGACGGGTCGTCGGTAAGAATAGCCGTGACAACCTTGGCTGTAGGAGCGGGCGAGAATCCGAGCATAGTGAGTGCTGCCACAGCCTCATCACGCACGTCGGATGGTATGGTAGAGTCGGCAGCCGAACCCGCTGACACTTCCTGTGCAATTCCAAGCGACAGTATCTTGTCTTTAAGGTCGACGATGATTCGCTGAGCTGTCTTCAGTCCGATGCCCTTAACACCCTTAAGCAGACGCTCATTTCCCGACGATATAGCGCCAGCAAGTTCGGCAGGAGGAGCTGCCGAAAGAATCATACGAGCCGTGTTGGCTCCTACGCCCGACACGGTGATGAGCAGACGATAGAGGTCGCGTTCCTGCTTGGTGGCAAAGCCGAAGAACGTATACGAGTCGTCACGACCGCCCGTGACAAGGCTTTCGTGTACATACAGCTTCACATCCTTCTTGCCCTGTATGTTCTCATAAGTGTTGAGCGATATGTTGAGCGCATAACCCACGCCATAGGCTTCTACAATAGCCTGTGCTGGGGTGAGCTCGGCAAGCTCACCCTTTATATATTCAATCATTGTGATATAAAACGTTATAAAAATGTGTAATATTACAACTTTTATAACGCAAAGAAGGGGTGTTTATTGTATTTATAAAAAAATATCCATAACTGCTGTCCATTTAGAGTAGCGCTTTTTTACTTTTTTAGATTTTATGGGTCTTATTACTAACCAAAACACATTATTATGAGAATTAAGTTATTAAGTTTATTCCTTTTACTATCCGTCATGTCGTTTGCTCAAGAGGCAAATGATGTCAGACTTTCATTTGTTGGATTGCAGCGCAACTTTGCCGGCGTCACTCTCAATTATCGCAAGGCAAACATTGAAGGCAACATTGGAGACGCTAAGGCCTTGGCGATATACCTGCATGGAGGTTCAAGTTGTGGCACCGACAACACCACTCAGATGAACGAAGCTGGTATTGACTCCATTGCCAATTATTTGTCCAGCCATCACAAGGCGGCAGTCTTCGTAGTGCCACAATGTCCCGACCGCAACAAGGGATTGGGAGGAATGATAAAGAACGTAAAGGCTCTTCTCGACTTCACCGCTCAGACCGAAGGTACAGACCCCAACCAGATTTATATATTCGGCGGTTCGATGGGTGGCACCGGCACATGGAAGATGCTCTCCTCTTATCCCGACTATTTCGCCGCTGCAATGCCTTGCGCCGCCAATCCGCAGGGTATGAATGCAGAAATAGCTGCCACCACTCCCGTCTACAATGTCATGGGCTTGGCAGACAAGATAATGGATAGCAACGTAAGAACCATAGCAGAAGACTTTATCTCTCAGCTGAAGCAGCTTGGCGATGAAGCGGTGTACGAGACGGTGCCCGATTAGACACACGAGACCACATGCATACAGAGCTACAGCACACCACGTATGGACTGGGTGTTTGCACATACCAAACCAGCCACAAGCAGCATCATTACCATACACAACGAACAGCAGAAAAAGGACGATGCCTGGTACACGCTCTCAGGGGTTAGAATAGCAAAACCATCGTCCCCAGGACTGTATATACATGGAGGTAAAAAAACGGTATTGGGTATCAAAGATTGAGAGTGTTTATAGTTATTTATAAAAAAGATGTATCAAAAATAAGCATGACTATATATAGGAGGGTATAGCATCCCTG
>URQS01000064.1 GCA_900550035.1 uncultured Prevotella sp.
CGAACACATAGATTGTAAACCAGCGGTGATGATGCGGAAGGGCGGCCAGCCGAGGTATACGAGGCGCTGCATGTCGAGATCCTTGTCGAATGTACATTCCTTTTCAACACGCTTCAGCAGACGGAAGTCGTTCGGACCATAGTAGAAGTCAAACTCCGACGGTGTCTTACCGCTTGGGTCGAAGAATGTCTTCATCTTGGCCTCATACTGCTTCAGATAGCCCGAGCCTTTCTCCTGCGGAATGCTTGTCATCTGCGAATTCTCAGCGAAGTCGTTCTTGGCAATCATCACAGCCGAGAAGAACTGGTTCTTGAAAGCCACCCAGTCTATCTTCTTCTCGATGGTCTCGTTCTCAATCTTCTTGCCTTCCGACAGGTAGTCGGTGCCACCGTCAGCCTCATGATAGGTGAGCGAGGCATAGCGGTTCTCGAATGTGAATCCGCGTTCCTGCTGACGCACCATGTCCTTCCACTGTACGTCCATCTGAGTAGTCGACGGAGCGAAAGCGCCAGCCAGTCCTATGGCCTGCACCTTAGTGTGCAGCATATAGTCCTTGCCCAGCACATAGTCGATGACGAGCGACTTGCCGGCACCAGCCACTGCAGTCATAGTCACAGTAGAGTCGGTCTGGTTTGACGGTGTGAAGTAGAGGTCGGCAGTGTTGATGTTCACCTCCTTGGCAGCCAGAGCGAAGTTGAGGCTCTGAGTCTTGCTGTCGAAGAGAGTGACGTCCTTGTTGCCGTTACGGTCCTCAAAATTCTTGATAACAGCCTTCGACACTACGCCGCCCTTGGTGTTGACGGTCAGTTCCACGTTCTTGTTCTTCAGTACAACGTCGGTAGCATTGCCCTGCAGAGCAGCGTAAAACAGAGCAGTAGTGTCGGCTTCGGCAGCTGCCTTAGCCTGAGCAGTCTTCTGCTGTGCTGCCATTTTTGCAGCATTTTCGGCCTTTGCTCGTGCCACGTTCTCGATTGAGTCCTGCTTCTGTTGTGCAGCAATCTGCTCGGCAGAAGGCTGGCTCCAGATGCCAAATCCAATCAGTACGGCGGCTATAAGCACAAAGCCGATGATGTTGTTTTTGTCCACTTTTTTTAGTTGTTAATTAGTATTTGTTTAATTGTTATTTTTATTATTGTTATTTTTTCTTTCTATTTCTTTTATAGCTTTATTGCTTGCGCATGGGCGACGATGCGAATTTTGAATTTTGAGTTTTGAATTACGAATTACGAGTTGGTCGGCCGTTGGCCGATTGAGAATTGAAGAATTTGAAATTCCTAATTGAATAATTCCTAATCGCCGTAGGCGACTAATTCCTAATTCCTAATTCCTAATTCAACATTCATCACTCGCCGCTCCGCTGCGCTGCTGCTGTCTTTATGAAGTCGACAAACAGGGGGTGGGGGTGCAGCACGGTGCTTTGATATTCGGGGTGGAACTGTGTACCGATGTACCACTTCATGCCCGGAATCTCCACAATCTCCACGAGGTCGCTTTCGGGGTTGCGTCCCACGCATTGCATGCCGGCACGCTCAAACTCCTTCTGGAAGTCGTTGTTGAACTCGTAGCGGTGGCGGTGGCGCTCCTGGATGTGCTCCTTATTATATATATTGAACACGCGCGAACCCTGCTTCAGTATGCACTCGTATGCGCCCAGACGCATCGTTCCGCCCATGTTCGTGATGTTCTTCTGCTCCTCCATGATGTCGATGACGTTGTGTGGAGTCTTCTCGTCCATCTCGCGGCTGTTGGCGTCGGCATAGCCCAGCACGTTGCGGGCAAACTCTATCACCATCATCTGCATGCCCAGACAGATGCCGAAAGTCGGGATATTGTGTGTGCGGCAGTAGTGGGCTGCTACAATCTTGCCCTCGATGCCACGCTGTCCGAATCCCGGACAAATCAGTATGCCGTCCTGGCCTTCAATCTTCTCAGCCACATTCTCCTCGGTCAGATATTCCGAGTTGATGAATGTGATGTTCACCTTGCGGTCGTTGTACGTACCGGCGTGCGAGAGGCTTTCGCGTATCGACTTGTAAGCGTCCTGCAAGTCGTATTTGCCCACGAGTCCGATGTTCACCGTCTCGGTAGCCTTGTTGCGACGGTCGAGGAACGAGCGCCACGGACCGAGCGACGGCTTCTCGCCGATAGGTTCGCTCATCTTGCGCAGAATGGCTGTGTCCAGTCCCTGGTTCTGCATGTTTATGGGCACTTCGTATATGCTTGGCAGGTCTTCGCTCTGTATCACACAGTCGAGATCGACATTGCAGAATCCTGCCACCTTCTTCATTATCCCTTCATCCAAGTGTTTTTCGGTGCGTAGAATCAGTACGTCTGGCTGAATGCCCACACTCTGTAGCTCCTTCACGGAGTGCTGAGTAGGCTTGGTCTTCAATTCGCCGGCTGCTTTCAGATATGGTACGTATGTCAGATGGATGTTAATGGCTCGTTTGCCCAGCTCCCACTTGAGCTGTCGTATGGCCTCCATGTATGGAGCGCTCTCGATGTCGCCTATGGTTCCGCCAATCTCGGTAATCACGAAGTCGTAGCCATACTTCTTGCCGAGCAGCTTCACGTTGCGCTTGATCTCGTCGGTTATGTGCGGCACCACCTGAATGGTCTTGCCCAGATAGTCGCCACGGCGTTCCTTGTCGATAACGGCCTTGTATATGCGGCCTGTTGTCAGCGAATTGGCTTTGGTGGTCTGGATTCCGGTGAATCTCTCGTAGTGGCCGAGGTCGAGGTCGGTTTCCATTCCGTCAACCGTCACATAGCATTCGCCATGCTCGTAAGGGTTGAGTGTTCCAGGGTCGATGTTGATGTACGGGTCAAATTTTTGGATAGTGATGTTGTAACCTCTTGCCTGCAAGAGCTTACCGATTGACGACGAAATGATGCCTTTACCAAGTGAAGACACAACGCCGCCCGTTACAAATATGTACTTTGTTTCAGCCACGGTGATATAAATTATAAAGAATTAAATATTCTAATACGTACAAAAATACAAGGTGCAAAGTTAATATAATTATGCGAAACCGACAAAATTTTTCATTTTTTATTCTTACCTTTGCAGCATTATTCATTAGCTTTTAATCTATTTTTATGCATATGAAATTTTTACATATCGCCATAGTGGCAATGTTGCTTTTTGCGGGCCATGCCGATGCACAGGTGCGCTCGCGTCACGCCAAGGTGCACGATGCCGACACGGTGCCCGTCATTGTACGTTCGTATGTCGACTCTTTGCAGGTGGGCCGCACCCGTGTCGACTCGCTTTTCGCCATGCGTCGCGACAGTCTCTCGGCACCCGACGGCCGTTACTATCGCCTCTTCGTGCCTTTCACATTCTATCACGGCATTGCCGCCAACGCCTTCCGCCTTGGCGACTCCATACCCGAGCTCGACCGCAGTCTGCTCGATGTCTACCTGCATCGTCCCGACCTCGTGGTCAGCACGCAGAGCCAGCTCGACCGTGTAGGTCCCATCATCGAGCCTTCTACCACTCCCGTCAAGCCCGAAACCGACATTGTCGACCTCGTGTCGCCCAAGGTCAACGACGACGAGGTGGTGTCGCCCGTGCAGATATACGTTGAGAAGCCCAACTTCTGGAAGTTCAGCGGCGACTACAGTTTGCAACTCTTCCAGAACTATGTGTCCGACAACTGGTATAAGGGTGGCGAGAGCAACTACTCCATGATTGCATCTGTCACGCTGCAGGCCAACTACAACAACAAGCAGCGCTTCCAGTGGAACAACAAGCTTGAGATGCGTCTCGGACTCCAAAACTCCCGTGGCGACACCCTGTATACGGTGCGCGCCTCCGAAGACCTCATACGCTACACCAGCAAATTGGGATTGCAGGCTTCAAAGCATTGGTACTATACATTCCAGCTCATAGCCAGCACCCAGTTTATGCGTGGCTTGCGCAGCAACGACCCCCACATCTACTCGCGTTTCCTCTCACCGCTCTATGTCAATCCCTCACTCGGTATGGACTACAGGGTCAATTGGTTTAAGGGACGCATGACGGGTTCGGTCCACCTCGCCCCAATAGCCTACAGCCTCACCTATGCGCGCGACAAGGACCTCGCTCCACGATTCGGTATCGACGAGGGACACCATGCCAAGAACGACTTCGGTTCGGAGGTTACGGTCGACCTTGTGTGGCAGATGGCTAAGGACATACGCTGGAAGACCCGCTTCTATGGCTACACCACCTATCATCGCATGAAGATGGAGTGGGAGAACACCTTCACCTTCGTGGTCAACAAGTACATCTCGACCAACCTCTTCCTCTATCCACGATTCGACGATGGCGTGAAGCGCGACGACAAATACGGCTTCTTCCAGTTTAAGGAGTACGTGTCGCTCGGATTCAGCTACGGATTTTAAGTTAGGAATTAGGAATTAGGAATTACGAATTGGTCGCCTACGGCGATTGAGAATTTACGAATTAAGAATTTTTGAGTTAGGAATTACGAATTAGGAATTAGGAATTGGTCGCCTACGGCGATTGGAAATTTACGAATTATCGAATTTTGAATTCTTAATTTAATAATTCCTAACTCAAAAAATCCTAATTCGTAATGCGCATAGCGCACCAACTCGTAAATCGTAATTCCTAATTCCTAACTCAAAAAACTCGTAATTCCTAACTCCTAATTCCTAATTCAATTTATGCAAATCAACCCTATAGCTTATTTTCATTCTCCGTTTGCCACGAAGTTTGGCGTTCCTAAGCAGAGCGGACTGGTGGAGAATCTGGAGGGCACAATCGAGTTTGTGCCACAGTATCGCAATGCCGATGCCTTGCGAGGCATTGAGGCGTTCGACTATCTGTGGCTCGTGTGGGAGTTTTCTGCCAACAGCCATGCTGCCGTCAGCCCCGTAGTGCGTCCGCCGCTGCTTGGCGGCAACACACGTATGGGAGTGTTTGCCACACGCTCGCCCTTCCGTCCCAACCGCATAGGACTCTCGTCGGTGCGCCTCTCGCACGTCGACCTCGATGCTCCCAACGGTCCGCTGATACACGTTCTTGGTGCCGACCTTATGGACGGCACCCCCATCTACGACATCAAGCCCTACGTGGTCTATGCCGACTCCCATCCTGATGCACGTAGTGGTTTCGTCGACACCCACGCCCTTCAGCGCCTTCAGGTAGACATCCCGCAGCCGTTTGCTGCGCGTTTCACGTCAGCCCAGCTCGAAGCCCTGCGTGGTGTGCTCTCGCTCGACCCCCGTCCGCACTATCACAACGACCCCGACAAGCTCTACGGCATGTCGTATGCCGGTCGTGACGTACGATTTAAGGTGGCTGATGGGGTGCTGACAGTAGTAGAAGTGGAGTGATTTTTGGGATGCAAATATCGTACAGGCAGTAAAAAAGTGTTACAAATAAAAAATCGATTCTAGAGATTTCAGAAGCGGTTTTCTTCGTTTTCTTAGTGGCTTAAGCCGCTCGATTTTCCATTCAGGGCTTCTTTGCATTGCAAAAGGACAACTTTTGAAAGGCAAAGAAGCCCTTATTGCATTACAAAAGTAGCCTGAGTGGAGGGCAAAAATGCTCCATTTGCATTCAAATGAAGGCTTTTTTCATTCATTTTTCTTGCACACTCTCATTTGTTATCGTTGCAACAGTCTGTGTATAAGCAGTATAACACCTGCACGCACAAAACTCGAGAATTTCGAGCCAAAGATTTTATCGTGAGTTCAACTCGCAGTTTTGAGCAGTTAGAAATGCAAATATAAGAGCGAAGCGCGTTTTCTCTCTTGCTTGCAGCATCACCGTTGCACATCTGTCATATTCACTAACCTTCCCATGCGGTCCAATAGATTTCAGAGGTGTTTAGTTCTTCGTATGTCATTGCTTTTATTTTGTTTATGTCGCACGAAGGCCAATCAGCCAGTAAACACTTGTCCGAGCAATACGTATTGCTGTTGCACGACCATCCCTCGTTCATCAGCTTGCCACAGTTTGCGCAAACTCTAAGGCTGTTGATGTCGTTAGCAATAATCACTTCCTCAAGCAGTTCTCGTTGGCGAAGCTCATTCACGAGGAGCAGCGCCATGGTTACAGCGTGGTTCATTGCTCAATCTTCCATTTGCTGTTGCCGTACCATTCTTTGACTTCGCTTTCGCTGATTGGCGAGAAGGGCCAGTCGCGCGTATGCATAAACGTTCGTTTCAGAGCGTCCCAATACCAGTAATGAGTAGAGCCAAGATGATGTCCCAAGTAAAGTCGGCATTCCTTCTCGTCGTCTGGATGAGCCTTAAGATAGGCTATGAGTTCAGCGGTTGTAATCCATTCTTTATTCATTTCCTTTATCCGTTTGTTGTAATGTGAGAGCAAAGGTCGTAGATCAAAAGGACATCTGCAAATCATTTAGATCACCTTAGATCTTGCAGTCGGATATTTATAACCTTTTAGATCTTGCCGTTCTGCTTTCATCTGTAGAGTCTTAACAGATGTTTTGGTAGTCCTAATAGCAGTAGGATGTTGTGTAGCTTACACAATTTGTAGTGTAGGAGGGCATGGTGTCCTCGCCGTGCCCTGTGCAAGCAAACCATAGGAACGTCGGACTCCCGTCCGATGCGCACCCTTAACAATTTGTTATTCCGTATAATGGGCAAACAAAGAAAATACCATTAGTTCTAAAAATAAAACTACTGTATATCTCTTTGTTTTCAAATGAAAAATGCTACCTTTGTAATAACAACGAATCTCCTAGATTCCTTTAAATCAGAATAAAAGATTTATAACCTTTTAGACCAATTGAATTCAAACAGATATGAACAAGCTGGAAACTTTAAATGATATAGTAGCAGACAAGTATGACGGATGCTATGAAGTTATGCGTGAGTGTGTAATGGCATATGCAAATGTTGATACTGATCTTCTTGGCTTTAATGATTTGGATTTGGTATTGATGATACCAATTGGCACGTGGACAGTTTCTACGGACAAGAAAATAGCTCTTGTTAAGGCTTCTCATCTTGAGAATGATTCAAAAGTAAAGTTAATCTCAAAGATGGAAGAAGTTGACAAAAAGGCAAAAAATGGAGAATATGAACATTCTGAGAAAAATAAGAATGGGGGATTTTGGGGTATGTTTGGTACAGCTTTCAGGTCTGTATCTGCTGTTACCAATGACGTATCTTCTGCTCGGGATTTTATAGCTATGCTTGTTGGATTGCTAAACAAATCAGAAGAAGAGTTATACTCGTTTGTGGATTCTACGTTGAAAAACAAACCACTTCTAGGATTACAAGCAGGTGTAATCTCTCAGGTGTTACATTGCCTTTTTCCTAATGTTTTTCCTGTTGTCAATTCATGGGGCCGAGGAATCTTTGATGCATTAAGGTTACGTTTGGTAAAAGCGGATAAGAAAACTACTTATATCTCAAATTGTGAAACAATCAAGAAGTATCGTGATACCTTTGGCAAGTTTAAGAACTATCGTGTAATTGATCGTTTGTCGATAGAGTATGCTCGTGAGATAGGCTTTGGCTTTTTTGTGGAGAAATATTCAACCCCTAATTATATTCTGAATGATATTGATACAATCCTTCCTGAGTATATTTCTAAATTGACGGAGGATTATGATACTTTATATCAAATTCCAGATGCAGAAACAGCTAAAGAGGTGCAGAAGATTCTTCGTGAAGACAATGACTTTATGGAAAAGAGTAAAGCTACTGGCAACCATCGTCCCTCATCGTGTTTTAGGAAATATATGGATTTTTTCAGTTGGTGGATAAACCCCGAAGATCCTTTTGCACAACAAAAAGCAGATAATGATACTTATATGAATGACATTAGTGATGATGAGCAGAATTATGAAGAATACGATTTCGCTTCTGACACAGATAAACCATTCATTAGTGAGGAGAACTTTTTAAAAATGGTCGAACTTTTGAAATCGAAGAAAAATATTATTCTTGAAGGTGCACCTGGTGTCGGTAAGACTTTTTTGGCTCGTAAGATAGCTTATCAGCTAATTGGCAAGATAAAGAACGATAATATCGAAATGGTGCAGTTCCATCAATCATATGGTTATGAGGATTTTGTGCAAGGCATTCGCCCCTCTTCTAAAGGGAATGGCTTTGAACGTCGAAACGGAATCTTTTTCAATTTCTGCAATAAAGCCCGTCTTTTGCCTAACCAACCATTTGTATTTATTATTGATGAGATAAATCGAGGTAATATCAGCAAGATTTTAGGAGAATTGATGATGCTTATAGAGGCTGATAAACGTAAGGAGGAATATGCCCTTAGGCTGACGTATAGCAATGAGGACGAAGAACGCTTTTTTGTGCCTGCCAATGTGTATATAATTGGTTGTATGAATACTGCTGACCGTTCTTTGGCAATCGTTGATTATGCTTTGCGACGTCGCTTTAAGTTTTGTCATATTATGCCAGAATTCAATGAAGCTTTCAAAGATTACCTTACTTCTAAAAGGATTGATAAAAAACATGTTGAGCAGATAATTGATAAAGTGGAATCAGCAAATAATCTGATAGCAACCATCGACAGAGGACTTGAAATAGGTCATAGCTATTTCTGTCAAACAGATGGTTGTGAAGATTTCGAAACTTGGTGGGAGAGTATCTGTGAATACGAACTATTCCCATATATTTCTGAAATCTGTTTTGATGACGAAGATAAGTATGAACAGATTTGTACAATATTGAAATTCTGAAATGTTGCCTAAAATACCTATAGAAAATTTATACTACCTGCTTTGTTATGCTTGGGATGTTAATGACCAACTGAACAAAGTAAAAGTGTATGGAAAAAATTACCATTCGCTTGAAAACCTGTTGGCTACGGTCTTGGTTATGGCATGTGAGCGGTTGTTACGTAGAGGGCTTGTTCAAGAATACTTATTCAAAGAATTAGAAGTAAATGGAATACGTGGAAAGTTGAATCTCGAAGAAACATTGAAGAAAGTGGTGTATGGACGAGGTAAAACCATATGTCAAATTGATGAATTAACAAGTGATGTGCTTATCAATCAAGTGATTTTTTCAACATTGAAGCGGCTTGTCAAATTAGACAGTCTTGATGAAGAAATCAGGCAGAGGGTTAGAAAGACAATGCGAAAATTTCCTCATATGAGAGATGTAGATGTGGTAATAAATACTTTTGAACGTATTAAACTTAATCGTAACAATCGTTTCTATGCATTGGTTTTGAATGTTTGTAAGTTGATATGGCAGTCTACATTGCCCAACAAAAGACATGAAGGTAAGTATGAATTTATTGATTTTACTGAAGATGACTTCCAAATGAATGTAATTTTTGAGCGGTTCTTGATGAATTTTTGCAAACAGCATTGCAAGACAGAATACCCAGAAGTGCATCGTGAATACATAGAATTTAAACTTACACCATTCGGTATGATGTTCAAGGAGAGTGGGGATGCTCTACCAATGATGGAAACAGATATAACCCTATATAATTCCATAGCACAGAAGAAACATATACTTGATGCAAAGTTTTATCGAGAGGCTTTTGTTTCAAAGTATGGAGGTAGGAAGAAAGTGAGGAGGGAACATCTTTCACAGATTCTTTCCTACATCTTAAATCAAGAGAATCCACAAAAAGCATACACATTAAATGCTAATGGAACATTGGTTTATCCTACTGTAACAGAAGATATTGACTTCTCATATCACTACAATGGGTCTTCACATGATATATATGTAAGAACAGTGAATCTAAATCAGCCTTGGCAGAAAATTGAGGAACGAATAAAACAGATTATAAAATAAACGTATGTTCATCTATCAGAAAACCATAGACCGCTCAACTCCCAAACAACTCTAATGGATTGGTAGAGAAGGTAAAGGTGGATAAGCATTTAAAAATGTAATGCTGATTTTAGAATGGATAGATGATAAACTAAAGTAATACAATGGCACAGAAGAAATATACACAAACCCAACAGGTGATAGATACCATGCGTAAGTATGGCGGATATGCCACTCTTGGAAATTTGTATCATTTGGTTGATACACAATCATGGGCTACAAAGACACCTAATGAATCGATACGGAGGATTGTGCAGCAATCTGACGAGATATTCAGAATACAGCCAGGACTTTGGGCTTTGGAAGAATGCCGTGATGAAGTGATGCGTAAGTTCGATATTCAGTCTAAAGAGCAAGAAAGTGTTGACAAGTTTACTCATAGCTATTATCAAGGGTTAATCATTGAAATTGGCAACATGAAGCATTATAGCACCTATGCTCCAGCTCAAGACCAAAATCGTAAGTTTCTTGAAAAACCATTGAGAGATATTTGTACTACTGTGCATATTCCTGACTTTTCATTTGAGAATATCAAGAATAGAGCAAGAACTGTAGATGTGATATGGTTTAATGAGCGTAATATGCCCGACAGTTTCTTTGAGGTAGAACACTCTACAGATATTCAGAATTCTGTGGCTAAGTTCTGCGATTTGCAAGATTTTTATAGTCGATTCTTGATTGTTGCACCCAAAAATCGTGAGGAACAATTTAATAAGGTAATGAGCAGAACGGCTTTTAAAGATATGCGAGAACGCATACATTTTCACAATTACGAGAATATTTTGCAGCAATACGAACTTATGTGTAAGTTGCAAAAAAATGACGGGCTTATCTGATTCGTATGATCAATAATTAACACGGCTGTATATCGGCGAATGTCGCTATACAGCTGATGCGTAAACATTTGTAACTGATTGATAATGATCATTATTGATCACAAAAGTCAAAGATTGATCTTTTAGGGTTCACTTAAGTTTTTTGATATACTTTTGTGCCCGAATATGGAATATCAGAAACCGAAAACATATTATCAATCGAAGACAAATGACTTTGTTCTTGCTCATGGCGATTGCTTCAAACTCCTCAAAGAGTTTGACTTCAAGTTCGACATGATATTTGCCGACCCTCCTTATTTTCTCTCCAACGGAGGAATATCGTTGCAGAGCGGAAAAGTAGTATGTGTAGACAAGGGCGATTGGGACAAGGGCAAGTCGCAGGAGGATATGATGGAATTCAATATGGAGTGGCTGCGACTGTGTCGTGACAAGTTGAAAGACAATGGTACGATTTGGATTAGCGGAACTTATCACAACATTTTCTCGGTGGCTAACTGTCTGACTACTCTTGGCTATAAGATTTTGAACGTGATAACATGGCAGAAGACCAATCCTCCTGCCAATATATCGTGTCGCTTCTTCACGTATTCCACGGAATTTGTGATTTGGGCACGAAAGAAGCAGAAGGTTGCCCATAAGTTCAACTATGGTCTGATGAAACAGCTGAACGACGGCAAGCAAATGACTGACGTGTGGCGTATGCCGGCTATAGGCACTTGGGAAAAGACGTGTGGCAAACATCCTACGCAAAAGCCCTTGCGTCTGCTCGTTCGTATGATTCTTGCGTCAACCAATCAAGGCGATTGGATACTCGACCCTTTCAGTGGAAGCTCTACAACAGGCATTGCTGCCAACTTGTGTGGCAGACGATTTGCTGGACTGGAGCAGGAAGAGAAGTTCTGCCGACTAAGTATGGCACGGCGAGAGGAAATAGAAAATCTGACAAGCTACGACCGGCTCGTCAAGCATATCGACGACTTGCAAGCTCTGCAGGATTGCAATGTGGTGAACGAGAATGACAGCGAGTGCATACAAATGCCATTTTAAGCAAAATCGTTCATTCGTAATGAATGATTTCTGTGGTAGAAGTATGTTTCTCGGTTTTTATTTGTATTTTTGCCATGCCTTATTGATAATAAGTTGATGTAAGTTAAAAAATAATGATTATGGAAAAATATAATCTACCACAAGATACAGAAATCGTTTCAGAACCAAAAGTATTATGGGGTGGTCGCTGGACTGATGAAAAACTGGATGCTTTTGAGAAATATGTGAGAGCCTATTTGACCATAATGAACAAATATAGGCACCAATACGGTTGGAAACTATTGTATTTTGATGGTTTTGCAGGAAGTGGCACTCGTAATGATGACATTGATGAAGATACTACATTGTATAAACTTTTTGAAGATGAAACTATTACGGAGGAACAGTTGAATGTTTATAAAGGTGCTGCTGAACGTGTGGCTTCTTTAGATATTGAAGGCTTTGATAAATACTACTTTGTTGATTTGGATAAAGAGTCAAACAACAAATTGAAAGAAAGACTCTCACCGTATGATCCTGAAGGAATCCGTTTTGAGTTTCGCAATGAAGATGCCAATGTTATAACTCAAAGGATGGGGCTGTATATGGCGAAAAAAAGAAAAACGTGGAAAGGTCTTGTATTATTGGATCCTTTTGGTATGAGTATAAACTGGAGTACGATAGCGAGCTTAAAGAATGCTTCAGTTGACCTTTGGATATTAGTACCAACAGGAGTAATAATAAACCGCTTACTTGAGCGTGATGGTAGCTTAAAACATATAGATAAGCTGAAATCGTTTTTCGGAATGTCCAAGGATGAGATATCAGACTTCTTTTATAAAAAGCGAACAGAAAACACTTTGTTTGGAAAGGTCGAATTGATAGAAAAAGTAAAGAATCCGATACAGAAAATAGCTGAATTGTATGTTGAGCGTTTGAAACAAGAATTTAAATATGTGACCGAGTCACCGCTTGTTTTGATGAACAACCATGGAGTTCCAATTTTTCATTTTGTGTTTGCTTCAAATAATTCGACTGCTGCAAAAATAGCACAGCAAATAATAAAAAAGAAATCATAATAATATGTCAACAAAAATAGAATGGACCGATAAAACTTGGAATCCAATAACAGGATGTACTAAGAAATCGGCTGGTTGCGCACATTGCTATGCAGAAGTGATGGCGAATCGTATAAAAAATATGGGGCTTGACAAATACAGAAATGGATTCAGTCTGACATTACATGAAGATGATTTAGAAGAGCCTTTGCACTGGAAAAAAGGACATAATGTGTTTGTATGTTCAATGAGTGATATTTTTCATGAAGAAGTTCCTTATGAGTTTGTAGATAAAATATTTGAAACAATAATTAAAACCCCTCAACACCGATATCAAATTCTGACAAAAAGAGCTGAACGTATGGCTGAATATTTTCAGAGTAGAGAGATACCTAAAAATGTTTGGTTGGGAGTGACGGTGGAATGTAAAGACACCATGTTTAGAATAGATTATCTACGCAAACTCAGAGCTTCAGTAAAGTTCCTTTCCTGTGAACCTCTTCTTGAAGACTTAGGCGAAATGTGTCTTAATGGCATTGATTGGGTTATCGTTGGTGGTGAGAGTGGTCCAAAAGCAAGGCCGATGCAAGCGGAATGGGCTATAAATATACGTGATCAAGTGGAAAACCAAAATGCTGCGTTTTTCTTCAAACAATGGGGAACATGGGGAAGTGATGGCATTAAAAGAAGTAAGGCGAAAAATGGGAAATTACTTGAAGGACAAGTAGTACAGAAAATGCCTAAAGAGTCTATTTAATAAAGCTTTTCATTGCTTCTTATACACGAAAAGCCCTCTTGTCTTTCAGCATGCTGAAGGCAAGAGGGCTGTATTTATTTGGTTTGGTTGAAATGTCGTGCTAAGCGGTCAGCGGCTTAGAAGGGCAGATCGTCTTCTGAGCTCTGCTCGGCTGCGGGTGCTGCAGGCTGTGCTGCGGGCTGAACGGGTGCTGCGGGCTGTGCAGGAGCCGGACCGAAAGCTGCGCCTGGAACTACACCGGGCTGCATGCCTACTGCTGCGGGATCAACCTGACGCACGTCGAAAGCACGGATGCTGTTAAACCAGCGTCCGTTGTACTCGTGAGCGTCGATGTCGAACGATACGTTCACTTCCTGGCCCAACTGTATGTTGAAACGGCTGATGCGGTCGGCACCGAATACGCTGAACACCATCTTCTTTGGATAAGCGTCGTGAGTCTCGATGACGTAATCCTGCGCCTTCCATTCACCACGTGCTGAAACACCGCTTTTCGGTTCCATTACGGCGATAACTTTTCCTTGAATCTCCATTTGTCTTTGATTGTATTTAATGTGTTATAATTGCGTAGTATATATTTAATCGGAGTGCGAAATTAATAAAATTGTTCAAGATAGAAAAACTTTTGTTGTAGTTTTTATTTTTGGTGTTGCTTTTTAAGCATTTTTCATTACCTTTGTAGCCAAAACAATAATATAAAAACATACGAACAATGCAATTCACATTATCAAGCGGAACGCTAAATGCGCGACTTCAGACCCTCGTTAGGGTTATCGGTGGCAAGAACGCCATAAGTATATTGGACTGTTTCCTTTTCGAGGTTGCCAACAACACCCTCACCGTCACTGCAAGTGACGCGGAGAATGTGATGCAGGCCACTATAGAACTTGACGAGTGCACAGGCGAGGGACGCTTCGCCCTGCCTAATCATACCATACTCAACGCTGTGAAGGAGTTGCCCGAGCAGCCGCTTCAGATGACTATCGACGACCAGAGTCTGTCGGTGGTTGTCGACTATCAGAACGGTTCGTTCAGCCTGGCTGCCCTGCCTGCCGACGACTATCCGGTGATGCCCGACATGAGCGACGACGCTACTGTGCTCACACTCAGTCAGCAGCTTTTGGCTGAGAACATCTCACGCTCGCTCTTTGCCACTGCTCAGGACGAGATTCGACCGGTGATGGGCGGTATTCTGTTCGACCTCAAGACCGACGGACTGACCGTTGTGGCTACCGACGGACACAAGTTGGTGCGCAACCGCATACTCAATGTTGTGGCTGAGGAAGAGCCTACATCGTTCATCCTGCCGCAGAAGCCGGCGCAGTTGCTGAAGGGAGTACTTGCGAAGGGCGAGGGCGACGTTGTGGTGCGCTTTGCTGCCAACAGTTGCGAGTTCAAGTATGAAGGAGGCGAGTTCCGCTGCCGTCTGATTGAGGGTCGCTATCCCAACTACAACTCGGTGATTCCTACCAACAACACCAATTGTCTTACAGCCGACCGCAAGACCATGCTCGGTGCCTTGAAGCGCGTATTGCCGTTCTCAAGCGAGAGCAGCCGTCTGGTTCGCTTCCACCTTGAGAAGGGTCTGTTGCGTCTGCAGGCTTCTGACATCGACTTCGCAACAAGCGCCAAGGAGAGCATTGCATGCGAATATGCCGGAACTACAATGGACATCGGCTTCAAGGGCGACTCGGTATGCGAGATTCTCAACAATCTGAGCAGCGACGAGGTGACCGTGCAGCTGGCTGACCCAAGCCGCGCAGGAGTATTTGTACCGGTAGAGCAGCCTGAGAATCAGGAAATCCTGATGCTTATGATGCCGATGTTGTTGAACGACTAAATAGAATTAGGAGTTAGGAATGTTGAATGTTGAATTAGTGCGCTTCGCGCATTAGGAATTTTAGAATTTCGAATTGAGAGTTGTCAATCAATTCAACATTGAACAACTCAAAATCGGCAAAGCCGACTAATTCAACATTCCTAATTCAAAACTCAAAATTCATACAGCGGCTCTGCCGCTTATATTATATAATGAAACTAAATCTTACACGACCCCTTGTTGTCTTCGATCTTGAGACAACGGGACTTGACCTCGTGCGCGACCGCATAATACAGATTTCATATATTAAGGTTATGCCCGACGGCGAGGAACGACGCGAGAACCTGCTCGTAAATCCAGGCAAGGCCATTCCGCAGGAAGTAACTGAGCTGACCGGCATCAGCAATGATGACGTGAAGGATGCTCCTACATTCAAGGAGATTGCTCAGAAACTGAATGAGAAAATGAAAGACTGCGACTTTGCAGGATATAACTCCAATCACTTCGACATTCCGATGCTCGCCGAGGAATTTCTGCGTGCCGGCATCGACTTCGACTTCTCGAAGTGCCGACTCATCGACGCTCAGACTATATTCCACAAGATGGAACGCCGCAATCTGGCTGCCGCATACAAATTCTTCTGTGGACGCAAGATGGAAGACGACTTCACCGCTCACCGTGCCGACGAGGATACTGAGGCTACCTACCGTGTGCTCATGGCTGAGCTCGACATGTATGCTCCGGGCGTACAGGACGAACCCGACCGTGTGCTGGAGAACGACATGGACTTCCTGGCTGAATTCTCAAAGCAGAACGACAATGTAGACTTTGCCGGTCGCATAGTATGGAAACCGTTGCTCGGTGCCGATGGCAAGCCATTGCTCGACAAGGACGGCAAGGAGCGCAAGTTTGAGGCGTTCAACTTCGGCAAGTACAGAGGACGCTCGGTGGCTGACGTGCTGCGTGCCGATCCCGGCTACTATAGCTGGATGATGACTGGCGACTTCACCTTCAACACCAAGCAGGTGCTGACACGCATCCGCTTGAAGGGATTTAATAAGTAAATGTTGAATGTTGAATGTTGAATGTTGAGTTGGTCGGCTTCGCCGATGTTGAATTGTTCAATTATGAATTAATTGACAACTCAAAATTCAACATTCAACATTCAAAACTGCGCAAAGCGCAACATTCAACATTCCTAATTCAACATTCAACATTCAAACTATGCTAAAAGGCAAGAAAATAGTATTGGGCATAACAGGCTCTATAGCCGCCTATAAGTCGTGTCTGCTGATACGCGAATTCGTAAAGCAGGGAGCTGAGGTGCAGGTGGTGATAACACCTGCCGGTAAGGAGTTTATCACTCCCATTACGCTGTCGGCTCTGACACACAAGCCCGTGGTGAGCGAGTTCTTCTCGCAACGCGACGGCACGTGGAACTCGCATGTCGACCTCGGATTGTGGGCTGACGCTATGGTGATAGCTCCGTGTACTGCCAGCACTATGGGCAAGATGGCGCACGGCGTGGCCGACAATATGCTCATCACTACATATCTGTCGATGAAGGCTCCGGTGTTCATTGCTCCTGCCATGGACCTCGACATGTATCGACACCCGTCTACACAGGCCAATATGCAGACTCTGCTGTCGTACGGCAACCATATCATCGAGCCGGCTGACGGTTTTCTGGCAAGCGGACTGGAGGGTAAGGGACGTATGGAGGAGCCTGCCGTGATAGCACGCCGCATATCCGAATACTTCGACCGTCAGGACAGCAACTCGCCATTGGTGGGCAAGAAGGTGATGATAACCGCCGGCCCTACATATGAACGTATCGACCCAGTGCGCTTCATAGGCAACTACTCGAGCGGCAAGATGGGTTTTGCCATTGCCGAGGAGTGTCGCCGACGCGGTGCCGACGTGATGATAGTGTGCGGACCTGTTAGTCTGAAGTGCGACGACGGCATACACCGTGTAGACGTGGAGAGCTGTGAGGAGATGTATCAGGCTGCTACACGCGAGTTTGCCAATGCCGATGTGGCTGTGCTTGCTGCTGCTGTGGCGGATTTCAAGCCTGCCGACGTTGCCGACCGCAAGATAAAGCGCGAGAAGGACGACCTCGTGATGCGTCTGTGTCCTACGCACGATATTGCTGCGGCTCTGGGACAGGCAAAGACCGAGCGCCAGACCATCGTGGCTTTTGCGCTTGAGACCAACGACGAGGAGGCAAACGCACAGCGCAAACTCGAAAAGAAGAATGCCGACTTCATCGTGCTCAACAGTCTGCGCAACGAGGGTACGTGTTTCCGCACCGACGACAACCAGATAGAGATAATCAGTCGTACGGACAAGAAGCAGTATCCCAAGTGCTCGAAGGCTGAGACGGCTCAATACATCGTGGACGAGATTGAGGCCACTGTAAGCCGCAAATAGTCATAACCACACATATAAGTAACTGTTCAAAATTAATTTTACAAATATGAATAATTCACGAATAAGTTC
>URQS01000065.1 GCA_900550035.1 uncultured Prevotella sp.
ATCCAGTCGGCTGAGCCGATGAAGTAGCGTGGCTTGTCGTTGTTGCAGAATATCAGTATGCGTGAATGTTCGAGATAACGGTCGATGATTCCGACGACGCGTATGTTGTCGCTCACACCCTCTATGCCCGGCACGAGCGAGCAGTTGCCACGTACAAGGGCGTCGATGCGAACTCCGGCACGCGATGCGGCGTACATTTTGTTTACTACGTCGGGGTCGGTTATATGGTTTATCTTTATCTTGACCCACGCCGGCCGGCCCTCCTGCGCGTTCTTTATCTCGTTGTCGAAGAGTCGCAGTATGCGCGTCTTCATTGAGTTTGGCGACACAAGCAGCTCGCGGAAGCGCATCGGCGAGAAGGGGCGGTCGATGAAGTCGAACACCTTAGCCACCTCGCTCACGATGCCCTGGCGCGCTGTCATCATCAGATAGTCGGTATATACGCGTGCGTTGCCCTCGTGGAAGTTGCCTGTGCCCACGCAGGCTATGTCGCCCTTGGTGGTTTTGATGTACAGCAGTTTGCTGTGAATCTTGAGCCCTTCGACACCGAAGATCACGTTGACGCCCTCTTCCTGCATACGCTTGCTCCACTTGATGTTGCTCTCCTCGTCAAATCGCGCCATCAGTTCGACCACAGCCGTGACCTTCTTGCCGTTGCGGGCGGCACAGATGAGCGCCTTCACCACCTTCGAGTCCTTCGCCAGACGATAGAGTGTGGTCTTTATCTCCTTCACGCTGGGGCGCAGGGCAGCCTCGCGCAGCAGTCGGATGTAGGCGTCGAACGAGTTGTAGGGCACGTGTATGAAGCGGTCTTTCTTGCGTATCTGCTCGAAGAGCGACTCCTCGGCGAGGAATTCGGGCTTCATCACGGGCTGCCACTTCTCGTATTTCAGTTCGTTGTGGCCGCAGTCGGGAAACGACATGAGGTCGCGGTGGTTCTGATAGCGTCCGCCTGCGAGCGAAGTGTCAAGTTCGCGCACGTTAAGACGGTCGAAAACACGCTTCTGCATGTCGCGCGGCATGTCCTTGTCGTATATCACGCGGATGGGTTCGCCACGCTTTCGCGAGTTCACTCCGAGCGCTATCTTCTCCATAGCACCGTAGTCGGCATCGTTGTCCACCTCCATTTCGGCATCCTTGGTGAACTTGAACGAGTAGGCTTCGTACGTCGACGGCTTGGTGCCGATGAATATCAGCGGCAGACAGAAGCGTATGACGTCGTCGAGATACATTATGTTGTCGTAGCCGTCGCTCTGCGGCAGGCGTATGAAGCGGCCGTACACGCGGTCGGGAACCTTGATGACGGCATACTTCACCTTACGTTCCGAGTCGGTATGTGTCTTCTTTACTACGAGGTATATGCGGTTGTCCTCAAGCGTGTTGAGGTCGTCAATGGCTGAGAGCCAGATGGGATTGGTCGAGCCGTTGAGCTTGTCGTAGTACAGACGCTTGAGGAATTGCTTCTGCTCGTCGTTGAGCTGGGTCTCCTTGAGCAGTCGGATGTGGTGCTCTTCGAGTTCGGCGAACACGCTCTTTATCACCTTGGTGTATTCAGACGAATACTCCTCGTTGAGCCGGTTGATGGTCTTGAGCGTGCGCTTGAACTCCTTGCGGCGCTTGTCGGGCAGGTTGTCGCTGTCGGCAAGACGATTGAGCGAGGCTACACGCACACGGAAGAACTCATCGAGGTTGTTGCTGTAGATGCCAAGAAACGAAAGACGTTCGAGCAGGGGCACCTGCTGCTTCTCGGCTTCTTGCAGAATGCGGTGGTTGAAGTACATCCAACTCACGTCGCGGTCTATGTAGGTTGTTTGCTTCATAATTTATTCATTTCCCAACACCATCAGGTCGCTATCCTCCGTGACATGCAGCAGTTTGCGGAACGCTTTCTGCTCACCGTCGGGCACAATAACCGAAAGCAGATTGTCGCAATCGCTGAATGCCGTGCGTGCCAGACGCTTCGGAGTGCCAAGGAAGGTAACTTTGCGCAGGCGGTCGCAACTGGCGAAGGCGTAAGGGTCGATTGTCATGACCGAAGCGGGGATAACCATCTCTTCGAGAGCATCGCATTCGCTGAAGGCATCACGGCCTATGCGGTCGAGTCCGTCGGGCAGTTGCACCTTCTTCAACTTGCTGCGGCGTGTGAAGGCAAGGCTGCCTATGGTGGTGACGGTCTTCGGAACGATAATCATCGAAGCATCGGTCATGCACGAGATGAGACGGGTGCGGTCGGCATTATAAAGTATCTTGGCGTCAACGGCAAATGCTGCCGACTGGCAGTTGACCACCTTGCTGTCAAGACCTACAAAAGGATTCTTGCCCATTTCTTCTACAGATGAAGGCACACATACCGACTCGAGCGACAAGCAACGGGCGAAAGCCTCGTCGCCAATGCGTGTCACAGTGGCTGGCATGGCTACGCTGCGCAGATAGGCACAACCCCAAAAGGCGTTGTCGCATATCTCCTGGGTGTCGTCCTTGACGGCATAGGCTCCCTCAATGGTCTTCTTGGCGGCTACCAGACGACGGCCACTCTTAGAGTAGAACACTCCCCATCCGTCGTCACGCGCACCGTCTAATTTCTTCAGTGCGAGTTTAATAACCTGATTCTCAACTACATCATTGCCATCAAGCCGCTTCTTAAGCGCACCCAATAATTCCTTCTTCTTCTCTTTCATTATATATAAATGTTAGCGTGCTGCTATAATTGTTATCGTGCTGCAAAATTAGTGTATATAAACATAAAACCAATGACGCACGGATTACGATAGTATTACAATAGTGTTACACAAGTTTCAGCCCATTTACAGCCGCTTATTTCTGCCTGTAACACAATCGTAACACATTCGACACGCTTCGAAAATAAGGTATAAGTAATTTTGCCGGCGTAAAAACAATACACGACAAAATAAGATGAGAACAGCAATTACATCGGCTCTGCTGTGCCTTGCCGCAGCTACAGCCTCAGCACAACAGACGACAACTACCGACAAGAACGACACCGAAAAGGCTACGCCTGTAAATATACATGGTACGATACGCTCCAAATACGAATACCAGACCAGCGAGGGCGAAGGACGTTTTGAGGTGCGCAACGCCCGTATCAGTGTCGACGGCAGCCTGTCGCCTGTCATATCTTATAAGGCTGAGATTGACCTTTGTGACGAAGGCAAGATTAAGATGCTCGATGCATACACCCGTCTGAAACCCGTGAAGGGACTACAGTTCACCATCGGACAGATGCGTGTGCCATTCACCATCGACGCTCACCGCTCGCCGCATCAGCAGTACTTCGCCAACCGCTCGTTCATTGCCAAACAAGTGGGCAATGTGCGCGACGTGGGTGCAGCGCTGGGATATTCGTTCAACGCCGGATTTCCTATCGTACTGGAGGCTGGAATGTTCAACGGCTCGGGACTTACCAATCAGAAAGACTTCTGGACCAAGAGCGTCAACTTCTCTGCCAAGGCACAGATGTTCCTGCCGGGCGGATTCAATCTGACGCTGAGCACACAAAAGATAAAGCCCGACCACGTCAATGTTATGATGTATGATGCGGGCGCTTACTGGCACGCTAAGGGTTGGCACGTAGAGGCGGAGTATCTGTACAAGCACTACGCTCACGATGCCTTCAAGGCTGTTCATGCCTTCGACTCGTTCATTAGCTATGACATTCCATCGGGCAAGGGACTCGTACGCTATGTGACACCATTGCTGCGCTACGACTACATGAGCGACCACAGCGACGGTACACGCTACCTCAACGGCAAGGCGGACAAGAGCGGAACGCTCATCGTCAACGATTCGCAGCGCTCACGACTCACTGGTGGCGTGACGCTGAGCCTAAAGAAACCGTTCGTTAGCGACATTCGTTTCAACTATGAGAAATATTTCTACAAGAACGGTGGCATACCACGCACATCAGAGAAGGATAAGTTTGTTATAGAAGTAATGACGAGATTTTAGAATCTCGTCATTTTTTTGTTTCTATTCTTGTATATATATGTTCTACTCCTCTCGCCAACGGCAATAGGGGTTGACAAGGAGTTGTGAGTTGTAGTAGCGGCGGTCGCCCGTCACTTCCTCACCTATAAAATCGGGCTTGCCGAACGGTTCGTCCTCCGACGAGAGTTCCACCTCGGCAACCACCAGTCCGGCGTTGTCGCCGTAGAACTCGTCCACCTCAAACGTGTGGTGTCCGTCGGGACTCTTCACCAGCCAGCGACGCTTGTCGATGACACCACCGCGGCACAGTTCGAAGAGATGCTGCGCCTCGTCGTTGCTGATTTCTTTTTCAAACTCATAGCGCGACAGTCCGGCACGGTCGCTATGGCTTTTGATAGTGAGCCACGAGCGGTCGTCGCGGGTACGCACGCGCACTGTAGCCGACTCGCATGGCATATAGCCTTGCTTGATATGGCTTGAAGAAAAGGCGGCTTCCTTCCAGGAGCCGCCTTTGCGTATAAGGAACTTGCGTTCTATTTCCAGTCCACTCATTGTTGTACGAATAGTGTGTTGACGTTAAGCGTTCATCGTGGTCCAGATCATGAAGATCACCGCCAATATGATGAATGCCCAAAGGATGTATTCCACTACTTTCTTGCCTTTACGCTCCTGTTCTTTGGCGTAACGCTGTTTTCTGATTTTACTGTTTTGGCTCATAGTAAAAAAAAATGTTGAATGTTGAATGTTAAATGTTGAATTAGTTGCGACAGAGTCGCAATGTTGAGTTATTGAATGTTGAATTAATGAATGCTGAATTATTGCCCAACCAATTCAAAATTGAACAATTCCTAATGCGTCGCAGACGCACCAATTCAACATTCGTAATTCAACATTCCTAATTGCCGAAGCATTACGCTTCGACCACTGGGAATTCCATGAGGTATGCTTTTATGAATCCGTCTATCTTTCCGTCCATCACCCCATCGACGTCGGTGGTCTGATAGTTGGTGCGATGATCCTTGACGCGGCGGTCGTCGAACACGTATGAGCGTATCTGACTGCCCCACTCTATCTTCTTCTTGCCTGCCTCGATCTTGGCTTGCGCCTCCAGACGTTTCTTCATGGCACGGTCGTAGAGTTGCGACTTGAGCAATCGCATGGCGTTGTTGCGGTTTTCGAGCTGTTTTCGGCTTTCGGTGTTTTCGATGAGGATTTCCTCTTCTTCTCCGGTGTCGGGGTCGGTGTATTGATAGCGCAATCGCACGCCCGTCTCCACCTTATTTACGTTCTGACCGCCTGCTCCGCCCGAGCGGAAGAGGTCCCAGCTCACTTTAGAGGGGTCGACATACACCTCGATGGTGTCGTCGACGAGCGGCGAAACGAATACCGAAGCGAACGATGTCATGCGCTTGCCCTGTGCGTTGAATGGCGATACGCGCACCAGACGGTGTACTCCGTTCTCGCTTTTCAGATAGCCGTAGGCGTATTCGCCGCCCTCTATCTCCATAGTTACGCTCTTGATGCCAGCCTCATCGCCCTCCTGGAGGTTGCTTATGGTCACCTTGTAGCCGTGAGCCTCAGCCCAACGCATGTACATACGCATGAGCATCTGTGCCCAGTCCTGGCTCTCGGTGCCGCCAGCACCTGAGTTTATCTTCATCACACAGTCCATAGGGTCTTCCTTCTGGCGCAGCATGTTCATCAGTTCGAGGTCTTCTATCGCCTTGATGGCGTTGGCATAGTCGGCGTCAACTTCCTCTTCGGTCACGAGATCCTCCTTGTGGTAGTCGAAGGCGAGCTGCGTTTCGTCGGCAAGACGTCGCACCTGCTCATATCCCTTAATCCACTTTTCGAGACCCTTCACCTTCTTCATCTGTTCTTCGGCACGCTTGGGGTCTTCCCAGAAGTCGGGTGCCTGTGTGCGCAGCTGTTCTTCCTCAAATTCTACTTTCTTCTGGTCTATGTTGAGATAGTGATTGAGCGCGTCGGCACGCTCAAGCAAATCCTTCAGTTGGTCGGCTGTTATCATTCTTCGTACATTTTATCTATCACTTCCTTGAAGTTCTTATATATCACCGGTCGGCGTATCTTGAGCGTATTGGTCAGCTCGCCCGACTCCATCGAGAAGTGGTGGGCGATGAGCGTGAATCGCTTTATCTGCTCGTAATGCGCCAACTGCTGCTGCAGAGTCTGTATGCGGTCCATCATCATCTTGTGTACCTTGGCATTGGCACACAAATCCTCGCGGCTCTCGAATGCTATGCCGTGATCCTTGGCCCATTCCTCTACGAGGCGGAACTCGGGCACGATGAGTGCCGACACAAACTTACGCTCGTTGGCTATCACTACAACCTGGTCGATGAACTTGTCAACAAGCAGCAGCGACTCTATCATCTGCGGAGCGATATACTTGCCGTTGGATGTCTTGAAGAGGTCCTTGATACGGTCGGTAAGGAACAGCTCGCCGTTCTTGATATATCCGGCATCGCCTGTGCGGAAGAATCCGTCTTCGGTGAAGGCTTCCTTGTTGACAGCGTCGCGCTTGTAGTAGCCCGGCGTGATGGTGGGACCCTTGAGCAATATCTCGTCATTGTCGCCTATCTTCACCTGCAATCCGTTGATAGGACGTCCTACCGAACCGATGGTGAACGGCATGTCCTCGCGGTCGCAGCTTACGGTGGCAAGACTCTCTGTAAGTCCGTAGCCCACTATCATATTAATGCCTACCGAATGGACGAAGCGCTCTACTGCCGGCGAAACCGTAGCGCCTGCTGTAGGGAACAGATGGGCGTTCTCCAATCCTATCTGCTTGCGCACCAGACGCAGAATCATCTTGTCAACGAGCTTGTATTCCATGGCCAGCAACGGCGACGGACGCTTGCAGCGGCTCTTGCAGTCGATGTTGTATCGGCGGCCTACCTCAAGGGCGTGACGGAAGAGGCGCTGCTTGGCTGCGCTCGAACGGTCGATCTTGTCAAGCACAGCCTGGTAAACCTTCTCCCAGAATCGTGGCACGCTCGACATGCATGTAGGATGCGTCTCGCGCATTGACTGCTGGATGTCGTGCGGATTGGTATTGATGATGATGTGGCATCCTTCAGAGAATGCGAGGTATGACCATCCGCGCTCGAAGATGTGGGTAATGGGCAGGAACTGGATGACGCGGTCGCTCTCCTTGAGAGGCACCACCTCGTCGTTGGCCTTCAATGCTGCCTCATACTGTCCGTATGTGAGCATTACACCCTTCGACTCGCCCGTTGTGCCCGACGTGTATAGTATGTTGCAGAGGTCGTCGTTGTTGGCCTGTGCGTATAGTTGCTCCACCTCGCTCTGTCTTGGCAGTCCCTCGCCGAGCTTCAGGAAGTCGTCGAAGTAGAGCGCAGCAGGGTCGTGAGTGGAAATGCGTACCGAGCGGTCGAATATGATGATGCGCTCGAGCGTGTTGCAAAGGGCGAATATACGGTGCGCCTTGTCATACTGCTCCTGCTCGCCTACGAAGAGGAAGCGTATGCCGGCATCGTTTATCATGTATTGTATCTGCTGTTCGGAAGCCGTGGCGTAGAACGGTATGGAGATTGTACGCACGCCATAGGCTCCAAAGTCGGTGATGAGATACTGTATGGTGTTCTGCGAGAACACGCCGATAGTGTCCTGCGGCTTGATGCCGAGGTTGAGCAGAGCGTTGGATGCTTGCTTCACCAGCTGGGCGAAACGATTGTAGCTCATCTGCTTCCATACAGTGCCTCCAAAGTCCTTGTAGGTGAAGGCTGCACGGTCGCCATACTTCTCAGCCAGCTTCAAGGCGAGAACAGAAAGATGACATCTTGTTTGCATAATCTTAGGTTTTTTAATGCGGCGGATTGACTTTACCACATATATGAATATGCAAAAATACGCTAAAAAAGGCGAAAGGCAAAACAATTAACGAAAAAAAGATGATTGTTTTTTGCATAATATACAACCGACAGACTTCATAACCACATCAAAAACGCCAACTGAGGAAGTAAAAACGCGCCAACTGAAGAAATAAAAACGTGCCAACTACGGAAGTGAAATCGCGCCAAATGCGGAAATAAAATCGTGCCAACTGCGGAAATACGAATTTTTATTTGTACATTTGCATACGAACTTATTAATTGTAACACAATGGAATACAGAAGCAGAATAGCCGACAAAATATTAGCAGACAAACTTGCCTCAAAAGGAGCTGTACTGATAGAAGGGCCGAAGTGGTGCGGAAAAACCACAACAGCCGAACAACATGCTAAGAGCATATTGTACATGGACAATCCCGCAACGCTTCAGAGCAACCTGCGTATGGCTGAACTCGACCCTTCATTATTGCTCAGCGGTGATACTCCGCGACTTATTGACGAATGGCAACTCGCCCCTAAATTATGGGATAGCATGCGTTTTGAAATCGACCATAGGCACGATGTAGGGCAATTTATTGTGACTGGGTCAGCCGTTCCGGCAAGCGAGGAAGACATGCACCATTCCGGTACTGGCAGATTCAGTTGGCTTACAATGCGCCCAATGACTCTGTTTGAGTCAGGCGAATCGTCAGGCAAGGTCAGCTTGCGACACCTCTTTGACAATGGTGGGCCAATTGCAGAAACTTGCAAACTTGATATTTCAGACATCGCATATCTGATATGCCGTGGCGGATGGCCGTTTGCATGCGGATTGGAAAGAAAGGCAGCTCTCGCCCAAGCCTACGATTATGTTGATGCCGTAGTAAAGAAAGACATATCGCGTGTGGACGGTGTAAAGCGAAGCGCTACAACTGCCAAACTCTTGATGCGCTCGTATGCACGTCATCAAGGTGCACAAGCCACTATCGGGACGATTGTAGCAGACCTGTCTGCAAATGGTGACAAAACAGTAAGCGAGAAAACCATCAGTTCTTATATAGAAGCATTGCGCAAAATATTTGTAATAGAGGATTCTGAAGCGTGGAACCCCAACTTACGCTCAAAGTCGGCAATACGAACTGCAAGCACCAGATATTTCATAGACCCGTCTATAGGAACTTCCTCTCTTGGCCTTGGACCTGACGACTTGCTGCAAGACCTAAATACAATGGGGCTGTTTTTCGAGACGTTATGCGTGAGAGACCTGCGTGTATATGCAGAAGCACTCGACGGCCAAGTGTTCCATTTCCGTGACAAGACCGGATTGGAATGCGATGCTGTTGTACATCTGCGCAATGGCAAGTATGGACTGATTGAAGTAAAACTCGGTGGCGACAAACTTATTGATGAAGGCGCAGAGAATCTGAAGGCATTGTCTTCAAGAATCGACACCGACAAAATGAAGATGCCTTCGTTTCTCATGATTCTTACTGCCGTAGGCGACTTTGCCTACCAACGCAAGGACGGTGTGTATGTAGTGCCGATAGGTTGCTTGAAGGATTAAGACTTGTCACAAAAACAAAGAAAGGAATACACTACATCACACGTATATTTTATGTGCGTTCTGATGCCAAGTACTATGCAATACGATAGTATGTACCTTTACAATCGTGACACTAATGCCTGGGTCGTGACATAAAGAAACGTTGCGTGTCTTGAAATGATCGTATCATGCCTTGATATGACCGTATCATGCCTTGAAATGATTGTATCATGCCATGATACGAAGGTTTTTGCAGGATAATTGCCGAGCACTTGGGGCGAAGTTGTCATCATGCGAAATTATGACAAAACAATAACAAACAAAAGAAAGCGTATATTCCTATACCAACAACGTGGTAGGAATATACGCTTTCTTTATGTTAAATCAGATGTTCAGCCTTTATTTTAGTTCTGATCATCCTCTGATATCATCTTGTTGTTCTCAATCTCCTTGATAGGAATCTGATAACGGAAGTTGCGAGACTCCTGGTCGAGTTTGATACGAGCACCTTCAAAATGGTTGTTTTTCGGGTCTTTTGACGTGCGGTCAAGCGGGATGTTGAGACGGCGGTTGTCGAGGAACTCGATACCCTCACCCCAGAATTCAACACGCTTCTGGAAATTGATCTCCTTGATAAGCGCCTGTGTTGTCATATCGCCCTTATACTCATAGCTTGGCTGACGAGTCACCATCACCTGCTCAAGCAGCTCCTTGGCTCCTTGAAGGTCGTTCTTATGAGCCAGAATCTCCATCTTCATGAAGTAAGCCTCTTCCGAACGCAGATAGATATAGTCGCCAAGTTCCCATCCAGGGGCAGAAGCACCTTCGGCAATAGCATCGGCATTTGCCAATACGGCATCACGGCCGGCACCGATAAACTTAACTGACTGATACTCGCATGCAGCCAGAGCCATTACATCGCGCAACAATATATAATGTTTACCTTCAATGTCAGTACCAGTAGAACGGTCGCAGCAGAACCACTTCAGACGAACATCATCATCAGCAATCTTGTCAACGAATGGTCCATAAGCCGCACGAGTTACACCAATAGCAGCATAACCTGCACCATAGGCATCCATCTGCGAGAACCATGACATGTATACACTCGCATTGTCGGCTGTAATGTCACATCCGAACACAACATCGGTGAGGTTGAGCGAACTGAAGCCCTGCAACAGATCGTTCTCATTTTCAAGAACAGGATAATTGTCGCATACCGCATTTGCATAAACGAGAGCCTTGTCCCACTGATGCATGATCATATATGCACGTGCAAGATACATAGCGGCAACCGTACCGTCGAAGTCAGTATTGGCGGCTGTCTTGATTCCGCCAAGATTCTCATAAATCTTATAGCAAGCCTCAAGGTCGTCGGTCACCTGCTTCATCACCTGCTTCACTGTAGACAACGGCTGATCGCCTTCAGTCTTCTCGGTAATGATAGGCACACACTTCGACTCTGAATAGTCGTAGTGCTTGCCCTTGCCCCACTCAGTATCTTCACAGCCAACATAGTAGCTCTGCTGATAGAGGTAAGACAGCTGCAGATAGGCTTGTCCACGGAAGCCCAAAGCCTCAGCACGATACTTCTGCATCAAAGCACTCTTGCCTTCGGGATCGGCAGCATTAATGGCCTTAATCACCTTGTTGGCATCGTCGATACGCTTGTAATACTCAGCCCATCGGTTGGCTGTAGCCGTGAAGGTCTGTCCCCAATAGTCGCAGAGATAATGATAAAGACTCATAGCGAATTGGCCGGTCATAACCATATCATTGCCCATAAGCGACGTAAGGTAGTCAAAACTCTTCTGGCCGAAGTAGTTATGTGTCATATCGGTCTTGACATAGTTCTGCATGTCATTGTACATAGCTGTCACGGCAGCGTCAATAACGCCGGTCGCATCGTCACCCAACAACTCCTGACGACGTTGTTCTGTCAGGTATGTGCTCTGGTCGGCATCATCCATACATGAACTGAATAGCGACATCGAAGCCAGTGCAAGCATTAATATCTTTGACTTTTTCATTGTTTCTTTTCTTTAAAGAGTTTAGAATGTAAGGTTTATACCAGCTGTGATAGAGCGCATCGGTGAGTAGCCACCGTAATCTTTGTTGCCACCACTCATTGAGACACGTGGGTCGAAGCCCTGACGCTTAGAGAAGAGTGCAAGGTTGTCACCTGTAACAAATACACGGAGCGAACCGATACCAAGACGCTTCATCAAGCTTGACGGGAATGTGTAGCCCACTGTAAGGTTACGAATGCTGAAGTAAGATGCACTGATAAGGTGAGCATCCGAAGTCTGCGTGTACGAGTTGCTCGAATTATTGGCATTCCATATTGGCAACGAGCCCTTACCAGTCTCAGGGTTGAACGTATTCCAGAGGTCCTTGTTGTGACCTACATAGTATGTTGAGCTTAATCCGTCAAGATACTGTGAGTCGTAAGCCCAACCGCCAAGCTGGAAAGCAGTGGCGATGTTTACATCAAAGCCCTTGTATGAGAACGAGGTGTTCAAACCACCATTGAAGTCAGGCAGAGCCTGCTTGCCAAGCCAGTACTTTGTTGCTGAGGTATAATTTTTAGTTGTTGTCTGGCCGGTAACGTTTCCGTTCTCGTCCTTTTCGTCTTTATACCACATTGCATTGCCCTTCTCGTCCATACCTGCATACTTGTAGGTAAAGTACTCGTAGCGGCTCTTGCCCTCCATAAGTTTGAAGCTACCACTGGTGATACCATCCACACGGTTCTCCTCAGGAAGTGTCAATACCTTATTAGAATAGTGCGAACCGAGCAATGTTACGGTCCACTTCATATCCTTGTTCTTGATGATGTCGGCGTTCAACTCAAACTCGATACCGTTGTTGCGCATTGCACCAATGTTCTCCCAGTTGTACGGGCGACCTGTTGATTCTGCCAAAGGACGCTCAAAGAGCATATCATCGGTACGACGTGTGAAGAAGTCAATGTTACCATAGATGCGGTCAAGGAAACGGAAGTCGAGACCAAGGTCGAATGTCTTCTGCTTCTCCCATGTCAGATTCTTGTTGCCATAGAATACTGTATTGTACGACAGAGCCGAGCCATTCCACTCTACTATATACTGATCGGTATAAGGAGTGTAGCCATAAGCATAACCCGGAAGGATGTTCTCATTACCCTGTATACCGTACGATGCACGAAGCTTCAAGTCGTTGAGCCAAGAATTGGTGCCTTCCATGAACTTTTCAGACGAGATACGCCATCCTGCACCTACCGACCAGAAGTTACCCCAACGGTCGAGGAAGCGTGATGTACCGTCGCGACGGAACGCTGCTGAGAGATAATACTTGTGAGCATAGTCGTAATCTGCCATTGCGAAGTAGCCCTCTACGTTATGCATGAGCTTGTTGCTTGAAAGACTCTGTATCTGTCCGCCATTGTCAAGTTCAGGATTTGCAGGGTCAAGGAAATTGGTCTTCTGTCCTTCCAAAGAGTTGGTAGTGTACTTATAGTACTCATGACCAAACTTTGCTGCAAAGTGATGGTTCTCGGCAAATGTGTTTTCGTACGACAGAATCTGATTAAAGTTGCTTGTCACTTCGCTTGCATTAGTCTTTGTGCCACGTCCACCGAATGAAGCACCGTCACCAATTGTAGGTGTATAGTAGACCGTACTGAGCAGATTGGTATAATCGTAGCTATAGTTGGCGACGAACTTGAAGTTGAGTGGCAACTTGATCTCAATGTATGAGCGTGATGATATGTTGTGATACTCGCTCTTTCTAATATCCTCGCTCATAGAACAGATAACGTTCTGGTTGGTAGCAACAGGACGTTTTGTTGTGCCGTCGACCTGACCGGTACCAGCATCATAAATAGGATTGCCCTTCTCGTCATACTTCATGTTGCCCTCGGCATCGTAAGCATGTACCGGGAATATAGGAGCCCAACTACGAGCTACACCAAACGGGTTAGAAGCAGCACCCTGTCTTTCCTGCACGCCATACTGATTGGTGTGTGAATAAGCGATATTGGTACCCACCTTAAGCCATGACTTAAGCTGAGAATTCAAGTTGGCACGCATAGTGAAGCGGTCGTACGACGAGCCGATTACGTAAGAGTCGTTGTCGAGATAGCCCATTGACACGTAGTAGTCACTGCGGTCGTTGCCACCTGATGCAGAAACGGTGTATTCCTGACGGAATGACGATTTGAACAGAGCATCGGCAAATGTATCCTTATAACGGCGCTTTGCGTTAGGGTTGAGCGTACCGTCTGTGTTGACAAGATACTCGCCATCGGGAACGATGAATGCATTGTAGTTGCCAAGATTTTTAAGAAGGTTCTTGCTCGCATACTCATTATAAGCTGACATTTCGTTTTGGTCACCATATTTTGCCCACATAGTATTACGTATACCATACCATGCCATGCGGTAGAATTCGCCCGGATCGGTTACCATGTTGTAGTCCTTGTATGCGCGGTTTGTCACACCCCAAGTGCCACGGAAGTTGATAGATGTCTTCTCCTTGCTACCTGACTTTGTCGTTACCATAACAACGCCACCGGCAGCACGTGAACCGTAAAGTGAGTTAGACACAGCGTCCTTGGATACTGTGATTGAAGCGATATCCTGCGGGTTGATGTCAGACAGCTTACCATTGAACGGAACACCGTCAACAACGATAAGAGCAGCATTGCTGGCAGACAAAGAGCCGACACCACGTACATAAATAGAAGCATCACTACCAGGCTGACCAGAACCGCTAAGTACCTGAACACCAGCTACGGCACCCTCAAGAGCGCTTGAAACAGAAGCAGACTGCGCATTGGCAACGATTGTCTTGTTTACGGTAGTAACCGAACCTACAACGTCCTGCTTGCGCTTTGTACCATAAGCCACAACTGTAACCTCGCCCAACTGCTCATGGTCTTCCTCGATGACAATAACAAGATTGGTACGGTTCTTCACCTGTACAGTCTGGGGCTTGTAGCCAATATAAGTGATGTTGAGCTTACTGTTGGCCGGCACCGAGATGGAGAACTGTCCATCGCCAGCGGTAACGGCACCTACAGTCTTCGAACCTTCAACCTTTACGGTAGCTCCTATGATAGGATTGCCGTTGGCATCGGTGATTTTGCCCTTCACAGTACGATTCTGTGCCATAGCCATAGAGCTGGCAACGAGCGCTGTGCAAAGCGTGAGTGCAATTTTCTTTACCATAAAATCTCTCTCTTTTGGTGAATAATATAATTAATTGTATTTTTATCGAGCTTTGTGTCTGTGACGGATTAACGCGAGCCTCACTACCTCTTGCCTAGAGGTGGAGACATCATCCATACACAGTTGCAACGTTCAGCGTAATGTTATTGCGTTTTGCGTCTATATATAATAGGTGTGGACAACATGTAATTGTCAGCCTATTTTTGTCGAAGTAATTGCTTATTGCTTTTATGTTTTCCTATGTGGGGTTAAGCCCACGATGAATTTGTTAATATTTCTAAGTATTAAAATTCATTTGCAAAAATAGATATTCTTTTTTACATTTCCAAATGTTTTACTACAAAATGTTCAATTTTGTTGTATTTTTATTACAAAAGATTTTTAAAAAGCCGTCGTAACTTAGCTTTTGTGATTATTGTGCACGAACACATGGACAGAACGAAAGTTGAAAATGCAATAAAATGGCATAAATATTGATTTTTGTGCAAGTTTTTAGGCGCTTGTTTACAATTAAAAACTTAATATATGTCAATTTTTAATTGACAAAAAAGCAATAAGCACTACGATATTTTACAATATGATAGTAAAACAACGCAGTGCCTATTGCCTTTACTTGTTATTTTTGTCTTTTTGTTAGACTGGGCTTCTCGTGCCCATTATTTTGTCTCGTCGGTCACGGCAAACAAGTCGTCGAGAATGACTTCCTATTAACTTGTCCATAAGCCATTTCTTATTGATAACTTGCCAAAATTACGAAAAAAATGCGGTTTTGGCAAGTTATCCAAATCGATAACTTGCCAAAACTTCAAAAAAATCGCGGTTTTGGCAAGTTATCGGATTCTCGACGTCATATTACGCCTAATGACTGCATCACCTTTTTGTTGGCTTCAGCCAGCGACGGGTCGAGCAACGCGCGTATATATATTAAGGTGGTGGAGAGTTTGGTGTGCCCCATGGCTTTGGCTATGAGCGAAATATCTATGCCCGAGCGATAGGCAAGGCTCGCCCACGAGTGGCGCGCAACGTACGACGACAGCGTACGACTGCTGCCGATAAGCCGTGAGAGACGGTGGAGAGCGTAATTGTACGCTCGCAACCGTTTGAGGTAAGTGTGGTGGATATTTGCGGAAGTAGTATTGGCAAGAATTGGAAATACGTACTCGCTGCCCGTAATGGAATGACGGTTTATGATTTCTGCCATATACGGCTCAATAGCCACGCACACCTTATGCCCCGTCTTATGGCGGGCATAGTGCAGCACGCCGTCGTGTATCTGCTGCCATTTCAGATAGGCAATGTCTACAAACGGCATTCCCATAGCCATGAAACTGAACATGAATATGTCGCGAGCAAAGGCGAGGTGAGGCAGATGGTCGAGTTGCAGCGCGAGCAGTCGGCGTATCTCTTCATCTGTGACGCTGCGCTTGGCTGTTTGTTCATTGCCGGTGAAGACAGCAGTGAAGGGATTGTCGGCAGCATTGCCTGCCGCCCGGTTGTACAAGCTACGCAATGAGCGCATGTAGGCTGACACGGTGTTGAGACGTATGCCTCGGTTGCACAGCCACCGCTGATAGCATTGGAGCATTGCGGCAGTGATGTCGGCAAAGCACCATTTGCTATTATCCAGAAAGCGTGACAACGAACGTGCAGCCGTAAGATAATTGGCAGCAGTCTTGTGGCGTGCTTGTTTCTGCATGCGCTCAGCCTCAGCCATGGCAAAGCTCATTCCGTTCAGATTCATTACATTGGTTGCGCTACACTCCTTCTTCTTTGGACTATGTCCCAAACCCATCTCTATTCTGAAATATACCATAGTAATAATGTATTAAAAGGTTAGACACTTGTTTTATATTTGCATTTCTAACGCTCAGAATTGCGAGCTGAACGCACAAAGAAATCTTTAGCTCGAAATTCTCGAGTTTTGCGCAGTTTTAGCTACATTATTCATACTCAGATAGTTATAATCGTAATGAGCCAAACTTGCAAAATGTACGTTTGCAAAAAAACTCATTTTTATTGCAAATGGGCTACATTTATACGTCAACGGGACTACAGTTGGCATTCAAATGTTGTCCTTATGCCTTGCAAAAGTAGTCCATTTAGAAAGTAAATGTAGTTCATTTGAAGAACTAACGAAGTGAATTGCTGCCAAACCCTATAAAAAACAGCCTCTGAAATCTCTAGAATGAATTTTTTATTTGTAACACTTTTTTACTGCATATACAATATTTGCATAGCTTTCTCCACCTCCCGGCAAGAGGTAGCGAGGCTCATGTTATATCCGTCGCAGACTTGAAGTTCGACAAAAAACAATTAATTATATTATTCACCAAAAGAGAGAGATTTTTATGGAAAAAGAATGACTAAAAAAGCAAAAAATAGCAGATTTGAGCTTTTGTTTTGAGTTTCAAGTGGTTGTGGCAGTCGTTGGCTTTTTGTGGCATTCGTGAGGAAATGCGAAAATGGCGGATTTGAGAAGTAGAAACGCTTTCAAGTCATTACCTCAAAGAAACTCTCTAATAAGCATTTTTAACGGCTTCGGTTTTTACTTCTCAATTCTGCACAGGTTGTGAATTTGCCATGCAACTCTCATGATTTAATTTTGCACAGAACAAAAAGCAAGGAATTATGAGAAGTACATTCAAGACAGTCTTCTATGTAAACGGAAGCAAGGAGAGAAACGGAATTGTCCCTATCATGGGACGTGTGACAATCAACG
>URQS01000066.1 GCA_900550035.1 uncultured Prevotella sp.
CTTTGTGGTCATTAACATTCGGTACATCGTGCTGCGGTATTGAGTTCATGGCAGTGGGCTGCGCCCGCTACGACTTCTCACGCTTCGGTTTCGAGGTAACACGTAACTCTCCACGTCAGGCCGACCTCATCATGTGTGCCGGTACCATCACAAACAAGATGGCTCCTGTCTTCAAGCGTCTCTACGACGAGATGGCTGAGCCTAAGTATGTTGTAGCTGTGGGCGGTTGTGCCATCTCGGGCGGTCCGTTCAAGAACTCGTACAACGTGGTGCGTGGCATCTCGGAGATTGTTCCGGTAGACGTTTACGTTCCGGGCTGTCCTCCACGTCCAGAGGCTATCCTCTATGGCATGATGCAGCTTCAGCGTAAGGTGAAGGTAGAGAAGTTCTTCGGTGGTGCCAACCACAAGATGAACAGCGAGGAGAAGGAACTCTCAATGTCGAAGGGCGGTCTGCACGGACTTAGCAACGAGGCTCTCGCAAGCGAGAAGAATCGCGAGACCATCGTAGTGAACAACGTTCCTGAGGACTTCGACGCTAAGAAAGGTCTAACTGATTAATATAATAAGGTATAAGATATGAAACTTGAAAACATTGAACTCTCATTTGACAATTTCGCAAGTGAGATGTCGAAGCTGAAGAACCAGAAACATTTCGACTACCTTGTTACCATCATCGGCGAGGACTTCGGCGAGGAAGGCTACGGATGTATCTACATCCTTGAGAATACCGACAGCAACGAGCGCTGCTCTGTAAAGACCATCGCCAAGAAGGTAGATGGCAGCGACGTTATCCCTACTGTCATCAATTTGTGGAAGTCGGCTGAACTGCTTGAGCGCGAGGTGTTTGACTTCGTAGGCATCAAGTTCCTCGGTCATCCCGATATGCGCCGTCTCTTCCTGCGCACCGACTTCAACGGTTATCCTTTGCGCAAGGACTTCGACATGAGTCCTGAGGCAAACCAGTTCCCGTTGACCGACGAGCCTGAGTCAGACTTCACTGTAGAATACTCGCTCAACGCTGACGGCCACCTCGTAGCTACCAAGAAGCGTCTGTTCGACGACGACGACTTCGTAGTGAACATCGGTCCTAACCACCCGTCAACTCACGGTGTGCTCCGCTTGCAGACTGTGCTCGACGGCGAGAAGGTGAAGCGCGTTTATCCTCACCTCGGATATATCCACCGCGGTATTGAGAAGATGTGGGAGGGCATGACCTATCCGCAGACTCTCGCCCTGACCGACCGTTTGAACTATCTCTCGGCTATGATGCACCGTCATGCTCTTGTTGGCGTGATAGAGGAGGGTATGGGCATTGAGCTCAGCGACCGCATCCACTACATCCGTACAATCATGGACGAGCTTCAGCGTATCGACTCGCACTTGCTCTACCTTGGCTGTACAGCTCAGGACTTGGGCGCATTGACAGCATTCCTTTACTGCATGCGCGACCGTGAACACGTATTGAACGTGATGGAGGAGACTACAGGCGGACGCCTTATTCAGAACTACTACCGCATCGGCGGACTTCAGGCCGACATCGACCCGAAGTTTGTAGAGAACACAAAGAAGCTCTGCAAGTATCTGCGTCCGATGATTCAGGAGTATCTCGACGTATTCGGCGACAACGTTATCACTCACAATCGTCTTGTAGGCGTTGGTCCTATGGGTCTTGAGGATTGTATCAACTACGGCGTGACAGGTCCTGCCGGACGTGCAGCCGGATGGAAGAACGATACTCGTAAGCGTCATCCGTACGACCTCTACGACAAGGTGGAGTGGGAAGAGATAACAATGACCGGTTGCGACTCAATGGATCGCTACTACTGCCACATCAAGGAGCTTTATCAGAGCCTTAACATCATCGAGCAGCTTATCGACAATATCCCAGAGGGCGACTTCTACATCAAGCAGAAGCCTATCATCAAGGTGCCCGAGGGACAGTGGTACTTCTCTGTAGAGGGAGCCAGCGGTGAGTTTGGCGTTTATCTCGACTCTAAGGGCGACAAGAGTCCTTACCGTATGAAGATGCGTCCGATGGGCTTGACCCTTACCGGTGCTCTCGATCCGATGCTTCGTGGACAGAAGATTGCCGACTTGATTACAACAGGTGCTGCTATCGACTTCGTTATTCCGGACATCGACCGTTAATAGGAATGTTGAATTAGAAATGTTAAATGTTAAATTGCATGATATTGCAAGATGACATTAAGCATTTATAATTTAACACTTAACATTTAACATTAAACATTAAAAGAAAAATGTTTGACTTTAGTATTGTAACAAACTGGTTCCACAATCTCCTCTCACAGACCTGCGGTCTCGGAGATTTTTGGACAATACTGATCGAGTGCATCCTGGTTGGTGTCTGCATTCTTGCTGGTTATGCCATCCTTGCCATCATCTTGATCTTCATGGAGCGTAAGGTCTGCGCCTATTTCCAGTGCCGTCTTGGCCCGATGCGTGTAGGTCCTTGGGGCGTGTTCCAGGTGTTTGCCGACGTGCTGAAGATGCTCATCAAGGAGATCTTCTCAGTCGACGGCGCCGACAAGGTGCTTTACTACGTTGCTCCGTTCCTCGTGATTATAGCTTCTGTAGGCACATTCTCGTTCCTGCCTTGGAACAATGGTGCCGAGGTGCTCGACTTCAACGTTGGCGTATTCCTCATGTCGGCTATTTCAAGCATCGGCATCGTAGGTATCTTTATGGCAGGTTGGGGTTCTAACAACAAGTACTCAGTAGTTTCGGCTATGCGTGGTGCCGTGCAGCTCATCTCTTACGAAATGTCACTTGCGCTTTGCCTTATCACAGCCGTTGTCTTGACAGGTACAATGCAGGTTAGCGGTATCGTTGAGGCTCAGACTGGTGCTTTCGGCTGGCTCATCTTCAAGGGACACATCCCGGCTATCATCGCCTTCCTCGTGTTCCTCGTGGCAGGTAATGCCGAGGCTAACCGTGGCCCGTTCGACTTGGCTGAGGCTGAATCGGAGCTTACAGCCGGTTATCACACCGAGTATTCGGGTATGGGATTCGGCTTCTACTATCTCGCCGAGTACCTCAACCTCTTCGTAGTTTCAGGCATCGCCACAACAGTATTCCTTGGCGGTTGGGCTCCGTTCAACATCGGCGTAGAGGCTGTTGACGGTATCCTCAACTTCATCCCTGGTATCGTTTGGTTCCTCGGCAAGACATTCGCTGTTGTATGGCTGCTCATGTGGGTGCGTTGGACATTCCCACGTCTGCGTATCGACCAGATCTTGAAGCTCGAGTGGAAATACCTCATGCCTTTGTGTCTCATCAACTTGATTCTCATGACAGTAGTTGTGGCATTCGGTTGGCACTTCTAAAAACACATTATTAAAAACAATGGAAGAAAACAAAAAATCATATTTCGGAGAAATCGGAGCTGCTGTGAAGACTCTCGCCGTAGGTATGAAGACCACCTGGAAGGAGTACTTCACACCGAAGAGCACTGAGCAGTATCCCGAGAACCGCAAGACTACGCTTCACGTTGCTGCCCGCCACCGCGGACGCCTTGTGATGAACCGCGACGAGAACGGAGCGGTTAAGTGTACTGCTTGTACACTTTGCGAGAAGGCTTGCCCGAACGGCACCATCAAGATTGTATCGCAGATGGTGGAGAACCCGGAGACTGGCAAGAAGAAAAAGCAGCTTGTCGACTACCAGTACGACCTTGGCGACTGCATGTTCTGCGAGCTTTGTGTCAATGCTTGTAACTTCGGTGCCATCAAGTTTGTCAACGATTTCGAGAACTCAGTGTTCGACCGCGAGGCACTCGTGCTTCACCTCGACAAGGAGGAATATAAGGGAGGTTCACTGCCTAACATCATCGACGGCGGTGCCGACTTCGAAATCGGAACATTTAACACTAAAACCAAATAAGGAGTAAGAAAAACAATGGCAAGTTTAGTAATGTTTTGCATCTTGGCAGTGGTCATCCTTGGCTCGGCTGTCATGTGCGTGATGACAAAGCGCATCATGCGTTCTATCACATTCCTGCTTTTCGTGCTCCTTGGAGTGGCAGGTCTCTACTTCCTGCTCGACTACACCTATCTTGGTGCTGCCCAGATCAGCGTTTACGCCGGTGGTATGGTGATGATGTATATCTTCGCCGTGCAACTCGTGAGCAAGCGCACTCTTCAGGGATTGGTTGAGCATGTTAAGGGTAGCCGCGCTCTCTCAGGTGCATTGCTTTGCATCGTAGGTTTGGTTACTGTAGCAGGCATCCAGCTCAAGAACGGCTTCCTGACACTCGCTGTTGAGGGCGAGGAGGTTCCGATGCAGACCATCGGTGAGGCTCTTCTCGGTTCGGAGAAGTATCAGTATGTATTGCCCTTCGAGTTCATCTCAGTATTCTTGCTGGCATGTATCATAGGTGCAATTGTTGTAGCACGTAAAGAAAAGGAGGACAAGTAATTATGATACCAGTAGAATGTTATTTCGTGCTTAGCGCACTTCTGTTCTTCATCGGCGTGTTCGGTTTCATCACCCGCCGCAACCTGATAGCAATGCTCGTCTCTGTAGAGCTCGTGCTCAACGCTGTCGACTTGAACTTTGCGGCATTCAACCGTCTGCTCTTCCCTGGCGAGTTTGAGGGATTCTTCATGACCCTCTTCTCTATTGGCGTGAGCGCTGCCGAGAGTGCCGTAGCTATCGCGATTATTATCAACGTTTACCGCAATTTCCACAGCGATCAGGTGAACAGTATTGAAAACATGAAATATTAATTTTAGATTATGGATTTTACATATTCAATATGGATTCTTCTGTTGCCGCTGATCAGCTTCCTGGTTATCGGTCTGCCAGAATTCGTGAATAAGAAGTATGCCTGGTCGCACAAGGTAGCCGGACTCATCGGTACCAGTTCGCTCGGACTGGTGACAGTGTTGAGCTACTTCACAGCGTTCAAGTATTTCTCAGCCGACCGTCTTGCCGACGGCACCTTCGCAACCTTCGTTCCGTACAACGTGACATGGTTGCCATTGGGCCATCTGCACTTCGACCTCGGTATCCTGCTCGACCCAATCTCGGTGATGATGCTCATCGTCATCTCTACGGTCAGCCTCATGGTTCACATCTACTCATTCGGCTACATGCACGGTGAGAAGGGATTCCAGCGCTACTACGCTTTCCTCTCGCTCTTCACCATGTCAATGCTCGGACTGGTGCTCGCCACCAACATCTTCCAGATGTATATGTTCTGGGAGCTTGTGGGCGTTAGCTCTTACCTCCTCATTGGCTTCTACTACACTCTGAAGGCTGCCGTACATGCTTCGAAGAAGGCGTTTATCGTGACCCGTTTTGCCGATATGTTCTTCCTTATCGGTATTCTCATCTTCGGTTACTACACTGGAAGCTACAACTTCTCGTTCACCGGTACTGAGATAGCTTACGGCGCTGGCGCTTCTGCCTTCACCGTTGCCGACAACGCTCGCGCTCTTGCTGCTGGCGGTATGATTCTGCCTACAGCTCTTGTGCTGATGTTCATCGGTGGTGCGGGTAAGTCTGCAATGTTCCCGTTGCACATCTGGTTGCCAGATGCTATGGAGGGTCCGACTCCTGTTTCTGCCCTTATCCACGCTGCCACCATGGTGGTTGCCGGTGTGTTCCAGATTGCACGTCTGTTCCCTGTATGGATTGAGTACGCTCCTCAGGCTCTTGAGGTAGTAGTGATTGTAGGTGCTTTCACCGCTTTCTACGCTGCTGCTGTAGCTTGTGCACAGAGCGACATCAAGCGTGTGCTTGCCTTCTCTACAATCTCACAGATTGCATTTATGATGGTAGCCCTCGGCGTATGTCTGCCAGGTCATCATGGTGCCGCTCTAGACAATCACGCTCAGCTTGGTTATATGGCATCAATGTTCCATTTGTTCACACACGCTATGTTCAAGGCTTGTCTGTTCCTCGGAGCTGGTTGCATCATCCACGCTGTTCACTCTAACGAGATGTCGGCAATGGGTGGATTGCGCAAGTACATGCCTATCACTCACGCTACATTCCTTATCTCTTGTCTCGCCATCGCTGGTATTCCATTCTTCTCGGGCTTCAGTTCTAAGGATGAGATTATCACCGCTTGCTTCGCCTACTCACCGCTTTGTGGTTGGTGGATGACAGGTGTTGCCGCAATGACAGCATTCTATATGTTCCGTCTCTACTACGGCATCTTCTGGGGTACAGAGAACAAGGAGCTCCACGCTCATCACACTCCGCACGAGGCTCCTGCTACAATGACATTCCCGCTCATCTTCCTGAGCATCGTCACTGTAGGTGTTGGTGTTCTCACCACACTTGGAGGTTTCTGCGACTGGAGCTGGGCAAGCTTCGGTTCAATCGTGAGCGCAGCAGGTACAGCCTACACTGTTCACTTCGACCCGCAGGTTGCAGCCACATCAACAGTGATTGCAATCGTATCTATCGCCCTCGCCACCTATATATATAAGGGTGAGAAGCAGCCTATCGCCGACAAGATGTACGCTACATTCCCGCGTCTGCATCGTTGGGCTTATAAGCGCTTCTACATGGATGAGGTTTATCAGTACGTCACACACAAGATTCTGTTCCGCTACGTAAGCCGCACGGCACAGTGGATTGACGAGAAGATCATCAACGGTCTTATCGATTTCTCTGCTTGGGGTGCCAACGAGGCAGGCGAGACCATTCGTCCTTGGCAGAGCGGCGACGTTCGCCAGTATGCAGTATGGTTCCTCACAGGTACGGTAGCTTTAACATTGTTATTACTTTGCTTATAATTAAAATATGAATATATTAAGTTTATTCGTAGTAATCCCTGTTCTGATGTTGCTCGGTCTTTGGATCGCCCGCAACGTCAATCAGGTGCGTGGTGTGATGGTTGCCGGTTCATCCTGCCTCTTGGCACTGAGCGTATGGCTCACACTCCACTTCATCGGCGAGCGCGCAGCAGGCAACACCGAGGAGATGATTCTCCGCGCCACTACGGAATGGTTCCCTGCACTCCACATCAACTATGAGGTGGGTGTTGACGGCATTTCCGTTGTGATGCTTCTGCTTTCGAGCATCATCGTGTTCACAGGTACCTTCGCTTCATGGAAGCTTAAGCCGCTTACCAAGGAGTTCTTCATGTGGTTCACATTGCTCTCAACAGGTGTTTACGGTTTCTTCATCTCGATAGACCTCTTCACCATGTTCATGTTCTATGAGGTAGCCCTCATCCCTATGTACCTCTTGATTGGCTACTGGGGTTCAGGTCGCAAGGAGTATGCAGCCATGAAGCTTACGTTGATGCTTATGGGTGGTTCAGCCCTCATCATCCTCGGCTTGGTAGGTATCTACTTCTTCAACGGTGCCTCTACAATGAGCATCCTTGAGATTGCCCACAACAACCACATCCCGGCAGCCGTTCAGAACGTGTTGTTCCCGTTTGTGTTTATCGGTTTCGGTGTACTTGGTGCTCTGTTCCCGTTCCACACATGGTCACCAATCGGTCACGGTTGTGCCCCTACATCTGTGTCAATGCTCCACGCTGGTGTGCTTATGAAGCTTGGTGGCTACGGTTGCTTCCGTATCGCCATGTTCCTCTTGCCACAGGCTGCTCATGATTTGGCTTGGATATTCCTTATCCTCACCACTATCTCAGTAGTATACGGTGCATTCTCGGCTTGCGTTCAGACCGACTTGAAGTTCATCAACGCTTATTCTTCAGTGTCACACTGTGGTTTGGTGCTCTTCGCTCTCCTGATGATGACCCGCGTGTCTTGTACAGGTGCCATCCTTCAGATGCTCTCTCACGGTTTGATGACAGCTCTCTTCTTCGCCCTCATCGGTATGATTTACGGTCGTACACATACACGTGACATCCGTGAGCTTGGCGGTTTGATGAAGATTATGCCGTTCCTCTCAGTAGGTTATGTGATTGCCGGTCTTGCCAACCTCGGTCTTCCGGGCTTCTCTGGCTTTATCGCTGAGATGACAATCTTCAACGGTTCGTTCGAGAATGCCGATACATTCCACCGTTGCTGCACCATCATCGCCATCACATCAATCGTTGTGACAGCTGTGTACATCCTTCGTACTGTAGGCTTCATCCTCTTCGAGAAGGTGAAGAATCCGCACTTCGAGGAACTTACTGATGCTACATGGGACGAGCGCTTCGCTGTATGCTGCCTCATCTTCTGTGTTGCAGGTCTCGGTTCGGCTCCATTATGGGCAAGCCATGTCATCGACAATGCAGTAGCTCCTATCCTTAGCGTAATTCCAACACTTTAATAACAAGTTCAGCAGTAAAAAATGGATTATAGTCAGTTTTTTAATATGATACCCGAGGCTGGCCTCATGGCAGCCCTCGTGATAGTATTCCTCGCCGACCTCATCCTGAAGGGCGAGAAGAAACATACTACCTTGAGCCTGCTGACAGGTCTGCTGTTGGTAGCTCAGATTGCAGTCTGCTTCACCGCAGAGCCTGCAGAGGCTTTCGCCGGACTCTACACCGCCACCGCAGCAGCGCAGGTGATGAAGGTTATCCTCACCGCCGGTGCGTTCATCGTGGTAGTGATGGCACAGTCGTGGCTCGAGCAGAAAGACGTGCAGAACAAGGAGGGCGAGTTCTATGAGCTCATCATCTCTACCTTGCTCGGTATGTACATGATGATTTCGTCAGGCCACTTCCTCATGTTCTTCCTCGGCTTGGAGATGGCATCAGTGCCTATGGCATGTCTCGTTGCCTTCGACAAGTTCAAGAAGGAGTCGGCAGAGGGCGCAGCCAAGTTCGTGCTCACCGCTACATTCTCGAGCGGCGTGATGCTCTACGGCATCTCGTTCATCTACGGAGCTTGCGGCACACTCTACTTCGACGACGTAATGGCGCAGATCACAGCGACACCGCTCACCATCATGGGCCTCGTGTTCTTCTTCAGCGGCCTCGGCTTCAAGATTTCGCTCGTGCCGTTCCACTTCTGGACAGCCGATACATACCAGGGTGCTCCTACAGCCGTTACAGGCTATCTGAGCGTAGTGTCTAAGGGCGCGGCAGCGTTCGCTTTGATGACAATCCTCACCAAGGTGTTCGCACCGATGGTAGAGTACTGGGAGATGCTGATGTACATCGTCATCGTCCTCACCATCACCATCGCCAACCTCTTCGCACTCCGCCAGACAGAGCTCAAGCGATTCATGGCGTTCAGCTCTATCTCGCAGGCAGGCTACATCATGCTTGCAGCGGTAGGCAACGGCGCAATGGGTCTGCCGGCGCTCATGTACTACGTGCTCATCTACGTAGCAGCCAACATGGCAGTGTTCACCATCATCAACGTTGTTGAGACACGCGGCAAGGGCAACACCGAGATGTCTGTATTCGACGGCTTCTACACCACCAACCCGAAGCTCTCGTTCCTCATGACACTCGCTCTGTTCTCGCTCGCAGGCATCCCGCCGTTCGCAGGTATGTTCTGTAAGTTCTTCGTGTTCATGGCAGCAGCCGAGCAGGGCACAAACGTTGCTTACGCAGTAGTGTTCCTCGCATTGATCAACACCGTACCGTCACTCTACTACTATCTGAAGATTGTAAAGTGCATGTACATCAACAAGACCGATGCTCCGCTCGCTCCGTTCAAGAGCGACTGCGCTACACGCACAGCACTCGCCCTCTGCACCGCAGGCGTACTCCTCTTCGGCGTATGCAGCTGCGTCTACGGATGGCTCGTAGCGGCTACAGCTATGTAGAATATAGGAGTTAGGAGTTTTGCAATTCAATAACTCGACAATAAGGATAATGGTCTGCAATTCGTTCAGCACGAGTTGCAGACCATTTTTCTTTATCCTGTAACGCATATTGAGACACTTAATGCGTAACTTTGCATTTGAATCAATAATACTACGAATATGGAAGAAACAAAGAAACTCTTTTGTGAACTTATGCCGAGAGTACTAAACGAGGATATCTTGTCTTTTCTCTGTATCAAGCATAAGAATGAAATTGCTATTGGGGCTAACTTTGATAAACGTAGTCCGCGCATACGCTATGTTATTGACAAGAACAGATTCGGTTATGCCGACTTTGGTGACTTCTTCTTTTGGGAAGATGGCGGTCTGTATGTTTGGCAACAGAGTGAAGAATTTGAAGAAGACCATAATCCTGACATTGTAGAAGACTACTTCGGACATTCTTGTGAAGGACGTGGCTATACGTTGCGTTCTATCTTTGCAGGAATAGACACAGGTTATGATGACAGCAATGGTAGTAGGATGTTCACTGGCGATGTTGTGCTGGTAAAAGAACCTAATGGATACGAAATGGGAGCTTTATGTCTTGCTTCGCCACGTGGTTTAATCAGTGATGGGTTCTATGGCTTTCCTTTGGACAATCACAGTTTGACACTGGATATGTGTAAAGAGGATGGTCATAATCTTGAGCGTATCGGGACTATATTTTATCAACTCGACCCTTGCGAAGAACCAGTTTTTATATGGGATAAAGCATTGACCTTCAACAATACTTACCGTGATAAAGAGGAAGAATCCGTCTTACGTACTATGGCAAGATACACGCCAAACTTTGATAAGGAAGTATGGAAATACTTGGGACTTGAGATACTTGGAATCGAGGAGTTTAATTGGAAGTAATCAAATAAACATTAAGTAGATGAAAGATTATATTGTATTTATACAAGACCTTTTAATAGGTAGAAATGAAGAGTTTGATAATGCAGACAAGAAACGTATCAGACTTATCAGGCATAAGGACAATAGGAAAGAGAAAATAATTGATGGAAAGAAGTATTCCAACTCACTTTTCGATTTGTATCTTAATGAGCATGATGTGTTTCTAAATTATCAAAACGAGCAAGTTGAAAAACGTTTTAAGGATGTTGATTATATTGTTTCGTTTATTGGTGAAGAAAGCACCTCGTCTCGATTTGTTGGTGTCTTTAAGAACAATGGCGTATTGAAAGAAATAGAAAACTATAAAGGAGAAGCGCAAGCAAAGTTTGATTTCTCAGAACTTGATGGCTTCCAGCTACTTAAAGAAAGAGTCGTAATAGACTGGAATAATCCTGTTAGTTGGCTTCAAGGTTTTAACAATAAAATGCCAGTTATAAGAATTGATCGTGGGCTTCAAGAGAACAATATTCCCGTCTTTACATCTTTTGAAGATGTCGTTCTTAATTATAATCAACTTAAATTGATATTTGAATCTAATAATAAGGAGTGGAAGGCTAAGTTGGAAAGCAGTAATTGTATCTATCTGATCCTTGACAAATTAACAGGTAAACAATATGTGGGTTCTACATACAATACAAGAGGCATATGGGGGCGTTGGGAGATATATGCTAATACTGGGCATGGGTTTGATAAAGATTTAGAATCGCTTATCAATAACGATGCTGCATATGCGCAAAAGTATTTTCAATGGTGTATATTAGAAACATTGCCATTGAAGATATTGGAAGAACATGCTATAGATAGAGAGTCGCTCTATAAACGCAAGTTTGGAACACGTGAGTTTGGTTACAATAACAATTAAGCCTATGTCACTCATTCAAAAATACATCTGGGTTATCAAGACCATTCATCGTTCTGGCCGCATTACATTGAAAGATCTCAATGAAAAGTGGCGTCAGAATATAGACCTTAGCCGTGGTGAGAACTTGCCACGGCAGACCTTTGATCGTTGGAAAGGTGGTATTCTTGATATGTTCGGCATTGTGATTGATTGTGAACAACATGGCAGATACCATTATTATATAGCCAATCCCGAAGTTTTAAGCGAAGGAGAGTTGCGTACATGGCTTCTTGACACCTACGGCACGGCAGAAACATTGTCAAGCAGCATATCTATCCATGATAGAATACTGACAGAGAATATTCCTTCGAGTCAGGATTTTCTTGCAACAATACTTGAAGCGATGAAGTCAAATGTAGTTCTACAGATGACGTTCCATTCTTTTACGATGAAAGAAGCGAAGACGTTTCTTGTTGAACCGTACTGTGTGAAAATGTCCGCACAGCGTTGGTATATGTTAGCAAGAAATGTAGACTATAACTACTTGCGTTTGTATTCTCTTGATAGAATAGAAGGTGTTAACTTAACAGATGCTCATTTTATTTTGCCAAAAGATTTTTGTGCAAAAGAATATTTTGCAGAATACTTCGGTATTGTATTGGATGAATCTGTACCGCTTCAAAGAATTGTGTTAAGGGCAGATAAATATCATCAGCACTATATGCGCACATTGCCGTTGCATCACTCGCAAAAAGAAATCTATGCATGTGATGATTATGCCGATTTTGAATTGGCACTGCGTCCTACCTATGACTTCTATATGAAGTTGATGAGTTTTGGCAATATGATAAAAGTGTTGGAACCCCAAAGTCTTCAGGAGAAGATATATAAATGGTTGGAGAAAACAATAGAAGTTTACAAATAAAAATAATTCAATAAGTATGGAATCAAGATTATTTCAAGCCTTAAAAGCTTTCAAAGGCGCTGATGGTTGCGAAGCAAACCTATTTGAAGAGTTTAAGAAAATTGCTGAAGCAGCATTCTTCTCTGGCTATTTTCTTGTTAATGGCGGTTGTAAGGATGCGTATAAACTAAAGTTGACCTGCATCGAATTCTATTACCACGAGGATGATGGCAATATTAAAGATAAAATAAAATATCTGAAAGGGGAAGATGAATTTGGCTATGCTTTAGGTGCAGTATGTCCAAATCCATCGGGCGTTGATGTTTTGTTTGATGATCCACAAAAGAAATATCATGCGTCTTTCTTGATTAGAGGCTATAAAGCTATTGTGCCTGGGGAAAAAGAATGGGAGAATAATGAAAAAAGAAAAAATTGGGCTCCTCATGATTTTTGGTATGATTTATATGGTGGAGCAAATATGCTAAGCAATGGCAAGTTTAGTATAGAATGGATAGATGAGTCTGATGAAATGCTGGGCTATGCAGAACCTATGCAACGAATCAATATAAACGACAACAGATTATGGGGATTTAAACGAGTTGAAAAGCTATGATAACAGAACAATATAAAGACAAAGTGTTTTTTTCACAGTTGCTACGTACAGATTATCCCAATATCTATAAGGATGTTTGTGAAATTCTGGATGCTAATAACGTAGCGCATGAAACGCTTCCTTTAACTAAGGATTATTGGTGTCGTGATTATATGCCGATACAATTTGCATGTGGTTATTTCTCCCAATTTGTATACAATCCCGACTATCTGAAAGGTAAGGAAAAATACATTACTGATGTAGATAAAGTGATGAATAAGATTGATAGAACTAATTTAATCGTTAATCATTCTTCTTTGGTTATAGATGGTGGAAATATTGTTGTTGGCGAAATAGAACAACCAAATACTTACACCACTAAATCCTTTATTGTAATGACAGACAAGGTGATGATAGAAAACGAAGGATTATCTAAAAAGGAGATAGAATCTAAAATTCGGGATTCTTTCAAACCTAAAGAATGTAATTCAACTATTGATGAAATAACTATAGTATGGTTGCCATGGGATAAAAAGGATGTTTGTGGGCATACGGATGGAATATTAAGATTTGTCGGCGCACAAAAAGATGGCAAACCTGTAGTGTTAACTAATCTTTCAGTATATGATGATGGTATTGCTACTCAAATGCGTAATATCTTGATGGAACATTTTTATGTTATAGAGTTGAATCTTTCTGAATATAACGAATTAAGTTGGGCATATATCAACGCTCTTCAGACACGTGATGTTATTATTGTTCCAGGAATTGGCAATACAAAACTTGATAATGAAGCAATGAGTCATTTTATCGCTTTATATCCAAATTATAGAGGAAGAATTTATCAAGTTCAGATGAAAGAATTTATCGAGAAATGGGGTGGAGCTTTGAATTGTTGTTCATGGACAATTAGTGAAGATATGTCCAAATTGCATCACGATATAGAGAATGATAAAAGATTCATTTCTATCATAGAGAAGTATCAGAAAGACTCTAATAGTGTATGCTTTGATGAAATCCGATTCCTTGGTGACTATTATCCTAGAAAACTTGAGAATTATAGTAGGGAATTGGATCGTTTGTATTTTGAGTTTTAGAACATAAGTGAGCCGTGAAATATCATCCTCTAAGATTGTAAAAGAAGTACTGCTTACACCCTCTATAGTAAGCAGAACTTCTTCTTCTTCAAATTCTTTATATTGAGTATGGGTCAAAGGTCTTATATCATGATTTATTTCTTGTTGCCATCTACGAAGAGAGCATTCATATTCACCAGATGTAGCAAATGGGAGATGCCCATTCTGCTCAACAAACTGTTTAAATTTATCAAAAGCCTCCTCGAAAGATACACCTTCTAAAGAATGTACGGGTTTTCCGTTCTCGTCATATTCCGTTCTAACTGGAATTATTACTGTTTGATTAGTCAGTCAAACATTTTGCCGTTTGTATTTATTGTTGTAGATTTGCAGTGAGATAATCACATATAGAACAAATAATTAGATCGTATGGATTTGACACATAATATAATAGAAAATGTAAACTGCTGTGTCGGAGCTTTTGCTAATCGCTTCAAATTGACATTGGCACAGTCGTATGCCTACTTGCGTAGGTTTAAAGGTATAGATTTCCTTATTGATTGTTATGCTGCAGAGCATACTCTTTCTATAGAGGATGCTGTGGAGGATATAATGTTGTTATGCCGAAAGAATGGAGGGCGTGTAGGATGCTAAATGTCAGCGAAGATATCAATGTTTTTTAAAAACCATTAAATTATGAAATCCAAAGTTTATGAAGGAATGCTCCTTGTGCTATTCCTTTTAACGACAGCACTTGCTGCCTGCACCGATGACGAACCGAAAGACAGCGTCAGGGAAATCAGAATGACCGTTTTGCCCGAAACCGGCATCATGTACTCTCCGTTTGACGACAAGCAGGAGAACCCGATAGAATGCCTGCTCGTCAAGACCGACGACAGTCCAAACCAGATAGAACGTTTAGGCATGAATCGCATCGAAGGCTTCACCTACGAGCGAGGTCACGAATACTATCTCTCCGTAAAGCGAACGATACTTGCCAACCCGCCCGCCGACGGTTACAATCGCACCTACAAGCTGATACACATACTTCAAGACCGACTCGTATCCGAACCCAGTACGAAGGTCGACAACGACATCAAGTCGGAGGCAGACATCGAGTACAACGACTTGTGCCCTTTCACGAAGTATTCCATCAGCACCAAGTATCTCGTCAACGCCGATGGTGCCATCTTCTACGCCGACGGACGCAAGCTGCCCTCCTACAAGTCGGCACGTATTTGGCTCGACAACATCCTTGACAAAGCCGATGCCAATTGGAATAAGTTCCAGTCGATACCCTATCAGGCGTACTATTCGTTCGTAGTCACTCCCTTCGCCGACCAGTTGCGTTTGGTATACAACAATTCCGACGGTCCGATGTTCAAGGACGTAGTGCCTGAAGAAGAATTCAGCAAGATCAAGTCGATGCAGCCCGGTGAGTCGGTGCGTTACTCGTTCGTCCTCGCTAACATTCACAAGAAAGGACTCCAGAAACTCGAGTTTGCAGTCGAAAAGCAATAAGATGGCTGGCAGATATTATCACCAACTCGTTTTTTATAGCCGTCTGTCGAGAATCCAAACAGCAATAAATCTCCGAAAAGATTTTGCTGTTTGGATTTATGTGAGCTACTTAAGTTTATAATGTTTTATTTCAAAAGAATGAGGGCGATATGTATGCAGTAATTATATCATATAGCCCAAAGAAATCATAAGTGAAGATGTTCAATTCATATCAGGATGGACTTGATCTTGAGCTTCTGCGTCGTTACTGCATGGAACAAGGAGAAGTACGCTTATTGAAGCGTGGTGAGATATTTGAGGATGCAGACAAGCCGTCAAAATATGTGGCTTATGTGGAGCGTGGATGCTTCAAGTATATGGTGAATAACGAAGTGGAAGGTAAGGACTACTGTACCGGTTTTGCCTTCGAAGGAGAGTTTGTGGCTGACTATCCGAATTGTCTTACTGGCAGAAAGTCAGAGTTGACTATTGTGGCTGGAACAACGTGTAAGATATTCCAAATATTAGGGAAAGAACTGGATAACTTATTGGATTCCTTAAATACGAAAGGACTCAAACAAGCCATATCCGATAGCCTTTTTGCTCAAGTTTATGCACAATATCTTGATACCTATCGTATGACAACCAGAGAACGATATAAGCGTTTGCTAATTCGTTGTCCGGAATTAGTTCAAAGCATCAACTTGAAGGATATAGCCTCTTATCTGAAAGTTACACCAACAACTATAAGCAATATACGTAGGGAATTTACTTTTGGAGAGTAAACTCTCAAAACACTTTGAGAGTTTGCCCTTATAATGTTTTATAGTCTTAGAACACGTGCTGTTTTTAATGGGCAAGCATTAACTTTGCACAAAAAATACAGTATGAATATTCTTATAATCGGAGCTACATCTGGTATTGGTAAGGCTCTTTTTCTAAAGTATGCCAATGCAGATAATCGTATTGGCATTGTAGGTCGGCGAACAAATCTGCTTAATGAATTAAGTCAGCAGTATCCGTCCAAAACCATTGTTTCAAAAGCAGATGTCACAAACTTAAATGAGACAGAACAAGCGATAAATACTCTTCTAAAAGAGTTCGGTCACTTAGACCTTGCTATTGTGTGTGCAGGCGTTGGTGACATTAATGCCACGCTTGACTATGCGATTGAGCGTCCCGCCATTGATACAAATGTTGTTGGTTGGACATATGTTATTGATCGATTGTATTGCATTTTTGAACAACAAGGTTATGGGCATCTTGTAGCTATAACTTCTGCTGGTGGATTGCGAGGCGAACCGGCTGCACCAGCCTATAGCGCAACAAAAGCCTACCAAATTAATTATATGGAAGCAATACGCAAGAAGGCTTTCAGAAATGGTGGTTGCATAACCGTAACAGATGTCAGACCAGGTCTTGTTGACACAGCTATGG
>URQS01000067.1 GCA_900550035.1 uncultured Prevotella sp.
AGGGCAACACACGCACCACGGCAGTATTCGTAATTCAGTATCTGCGCTCTATGGGATTTTCTGTCAATAACGAAATCTTTGCCCGACATTCATGGTATTTCCGTAATGCCATGGTACGCTACGTATATAAAAATAACGAGGGCGTTATGCCCGAACCTAAATATTTGGAACGTTTCTTCCGCAACATGCTTCTTGGCGAGCAATGGGACCTTCGCAACCGATATCTCGTTATCAATCCGCCTGCAGAATATGCAGAACAACCGAGACTCGACACCCCCACAAGTTCGACAAATACCCCCACAAGTACCCCCACAAGTTCAATGCAGACCGAACAAGTACCGAACAAGTACCGAACAAGTACCGAACAAGCTCCAAATTTGTTCTATACCGACGACAAGAACACACGCGACTTGGTACTAACTATTGGAACTGGGCAGTTGACGGTAAAGGAAATGATGAATGGCGTAGGATTAAAGCATCGACCTAACTTCCTTGAACAATTCCTAACCCCTGCCATTTCTGCAGGCTTTGTACGTATGCTATATCCTAATTCTCCACGCCACCCTAAGCAGAAATATCTGCTTACGGTAAAGGGCATTGGATTGTACAATCAATTGCACAATCATCCCGAACGCATCCCGAACGCATCCCGAACAAATGACATAACAAAAATCGGGACGCAAAAACAATTATAAAAGCATATGGCACAATCACTTTGCAAAATCTATTTGCACATCATATTCCACATCAAGACCACAAGTCCATGTATTCTTGATGACGACCTCAAACGTGTGCACGCCTATATCGGCGAAATAATCAACGACTCGAAATGCACAACTATTTGGGTTGGTGGTATTGGCGACCATGTACATGTGTTGTGTCTATTAGGGCGTGAGGTATCAATAGCGCAACTTGTGGAGGCTATGAAACGCAATAGCAGCCGATGGATAAAATCGCTATCCCCAAAATATTCATGGTTTGCATGTCAGGGCGGTTATGCGGCTTTGTCTGTAAGCCAGTCGGTTGTGGACAAGACATTGGCGTACATCAAAAACCAAAGGAGCATCATAAGAAAACGTCATTCCAAGATGAGTACAGGCAGTTTTTGAAATTTTATAATATTGAATATGACGAGAAGTATGTGTTTACGGATTAGCAAGGATGTGAAACCTATGACGTTGCAAGGATGTGAAACCTATGACGTTTGCGCAAAGACGGGCTGAAAGCCCAATGTTTCCATAGCCCAGGGCATCGCCCTGGGTAAACGAACACAAACGCCATGCGCCCTGCAAGGGCAGCTATAAAACCCCAAGCTATTAGAGTTGCCCTTACAGGGCGCAGAGCTCATAATCACATCATACCCAGGGCGTTGCCCTGGGCTATGGAGGAGTTGCCCCTTCGGGGCGCGCTGGTAATAACAATAACGACAAGGAGGAACAATGAAACAAGGATGGGAATATAAGAAGTTTGAAGCTTGCATAAACAAAACGCCCAAACCAAAGCAAGTAAAAACAGAAGAATATAATAGTGGTACTAAGTATCCTATTGTTTCACAAGAAGACAAACTTATTTCTGGATATTATGATGATGAGTCTTATGTTTTTCACATTGACTCTCCAGTCGTAATATTCGGAGACCATACCCGTGTCCTAAAATATGTAGATTTCGATTTTGTTGTTGGTGCAGATGGTGTTAAGATTATTTCTCCAAAACAAGAATTGGATGCAAAGTTTTTGCTTTATTACTTGCAATGGTACAAAATACCGAATCTTGGTTATTCAAGACATTACAAACTATTAAAAGAATTAAATGTCCCCATCCCTCCCAAGTCCACCCAACTCTCCATTGTCTCCGAACTTGACAAGATTAACGAGTTGATTCGTCTAAAGAAGGAACAACTGAAAGATTATGACAACCTCGCACAAAGCATCTTCTATGAGATGTTTGGAGACCCCGTAGAGAATGAAAAGGGATGGGAAGTGAAGAAATTAGTGGATGTATGTACCGATATTAGATATGGAACAAGTAAGCCCGCTTGCGAAAATGGTTGTTATAAGTATTTAAGAATGTGCAACATAACAGATGATGGATTCTTGAATTTGTCAAATCTAAAAACAATAGATATTCCAGATGATGAAATAGAGAAATGTATAGTTCGTCACGGAGATATTCTATTTAATCGTACCAATAGTATAGAGTTAGTTGGCAAAACATGCATGTTTGATAATAGCGAACCAATGGTAATAGCAGGATATATAATAAGAGTAAGACTAAATGAAAGATTATTACCAGTTGTTTTGGCAAGAATGTTTAATTTAGTTTCAATTAAAAAGAAGTTGCGTTCTATGGCGAAAGGTGCTGTTAATCAAGCAAACATTAACTCTAAAGAATTGGCATCCATTAGAATACCCCTCCCCCCTCTCTCCCTCCAGCACCTCTTTGCCCAGCGCATAGAGCAGATAGAGCGTCAGAAGTCTGCGGTACAGAAGTCGATAACCGACCTTGAAACCCTCCTTGCCTCTCGTATGCAGCATTGGTTCGAGTAATGGAAACTTAGGAGGGTAGGGCATCCTTGCCCTACCCACTCAGTCTTAATTAGCAGTAGATTGAGTGGGTATAGCAGGGATGCTATACCCTCCTATAGATAGCCAACTGCTTGCGCAGGCTACGGCGAGGACGCCATAGCCTCCCACGATTTACATTAGCCATTTCATATATGGGCGACTCTAAAAACTTGAATTTATGACAAAGAAATTTGAAATACGAAATAGCACAGCCGAATTCCTTATCTTTATGGCGGAGGGTAAGGAGGATGGTATAGAGGTTATGTATGCCGATGAAAATATTTGGTGTACACAAGATGCTATTGCAAACCTTTTTGACAAAGGGAGATCAACTATAGCAGAACATCTGTCAAACATTTTCAAAGAAGGAGAATTGGACAAAGATTCAGTTTGTCGGAATTTCCGACGAACTGCCGCCGACGGTAAATCATACAACACCAAGTTCTATAACCTTGATGCAATCATAAGTGTAGGTTATAGAGCTAATTCTCGTCGCGCCACCCAATTCCGCCAATGGTGCACCTTCGTACTTCGCCAATATGCCATCTGTGGCTTATGTGCTTAACAAACAAATACAACGACACTACACTACCTACATTATAACAATATGAAGAACTTTGACTTTATCTCACGCTTGGCGGAGACAATCCCCGACTTCGCCCAGCTACACACATACTGCGATAAGGCGGAAATCTTTCAGAAGGCTTTCCCTGATGAGAGCGCCAGCAACGCCCGCAAGGCATTGGAGTGGCTTGTAAGAAACCATCTTGCCATGGCAAACGTGACGCTTGAGCCACGCGAGACGCTCAGCCAGATGCTGCGCCGTCCGCAGATTGACGCTTTCGTAGGCGACGACAGACAGTTGCAGGGCGACATGCGCACGGTGAAGAAGATTGGCAACTATGCCTCGCATACTGGTGTGCAGGAGGTGAGACAGAACGATGCCTACATCTGTCTGCGTGCCTTGTATTATGTGGTGTGCGGTTTTCTGTTCCGTTGGCGTGCCATACAGAGTATAGTGGCATTTGATGCCACCATTGTGCCCGACGGATTCACGGGCATGCACATAGCCGACAACTCGGAGCCTGCTGTGGCTGCCGAAGTGGTGGAGAGTGTGCCAAAGGACGCTATAGAGAAGCCAAAGGCTCCTACCGAGATACCGCCAGAGAGTCTGGAAAGCGAGCGCATCACACGCAAGTGCCTCATCGACTATATGCTGAACGAGGCAGGGTGGGACATTCTCGCCACGAAGGGCGACCTGCAAGGAGGCAAGGCGTGCATAGAGGTGAAGGTGGAGGGGATGACTTCTTCTGCCTCGGGCACGGGCTATTGCGACTATGTATTGATGAGCAAGGGAGGCAAACCGCTTGCCGTGATAGAGGCAAAGAGCACTATCGAGAACGCTACTAAGGGACGCAAGCAGGCAATGGAGTATGCTGATTGTCTGGAGCGTAAGCATGGTGTGCGCCCCGTCGTTTATTATACCAACGGCTACACAACGAAGGTGATTGACGGTATGGGCTATCCCGACCGCGATGTCATCTCATTCCACAGTCACGACGACCTGGAATACCTGATACAAAAGCGTGGACGTGCCGACATAACCGACCTCACCATCGACGACGCCATAACCAACCGACCATATCAGAAGACAGCCATAAAGAGTCTGGTGGAGTGGCTCAACAAGAAGCATCGACGCGGACTGCTCGTGCTGGCTACCGGTACGGGCAAGACACGTGTGAGTATCTCGCTTTGTAAGCTTCTGTCTAGCAACAATTGGATAAAGAAGGTGCTGTTCCTGGCCGACCGCACCGAACTCGTTAACCAGGCGCGCCAGAATTATGAGAATCTCTTGCCCAGCGAGTCGATAGCTTGTCTGTCGGAGGATGCCGTGCCCGATCTTGACGCACGCTTCATCTTCTCTACCTATCAGACGATGATAAACTATATAAATGCCGTGCCCGTGGAGTTCTCGGTAGGACACTTCGACCTTATCATTATCGATGAGGCACATCGTAGCGTGTTCGGTAAGTATGGTGCCATATTCCAGTATTTCGACTCGTTGCTTATAGGTCTTACTGCCACTCCGCGCGACGAGATTGACCGCAACACGTTCCGATTGCTCGAACTGGACGACGAGCCGAACTTTGAGTATAGCTTCCAGGAGGCTGTAGCCGATAAGTATCTTGTGCCATACAAGGTGAAGAACTGCACATCGAAGATGATAAACCGCGGCATAAAGTACGACGAACTCACCCCTGCACAGCGCGAGGAACTGGAGAAGGTGTGGGAGTATGAGAAGGCGCTCAACGGCATTCCGCAAGACGAGGACTACCACCGCGACATAGAGGGTCGCGAGATATTCAACTATCTCATCAACGACGACACCATCGACAACGTGCTCTCCGAACTGATGACCAACGGACTGAAGGTGCATAGCGGCGAGGACATTGGCAAGACCATTATCTTTGCCTACAACCATCGTCATGCCGAGCGCATCGTGGAGCGTTTCCACCAACTCTATCCTGAGCGTGGAGCCGACTACTGCCAGCTCATAGACAACCAGGTGAAGCACCACGACCAGATAATAAGCGAATTCAAGATTGCCGACCGACTGCCACAGATAGCCGTGTCGGTAGACATGCTCGATACGGGCATCGACGTGCCCGAAATTCTGAACCTCGTATTCTTCAAGATTGTGAAGTCGAAGATTAAGTTCGAGCAGATGATAGGTCGAGGCACACGATTGTGCAAGGACCTCTTCGGGGCTGACAAGGACAAGAAGGAATTCTATATATTCGACTGGTGTGGCAACTTTGAGTATTTCTCGAAGAATGCCGACGGCATCAGCAGCGTGGCTGTAAAGTCGCTCACCGAACGACTATTCGGCTTGCGTGTGGACATAGCCAAGGAATTGCAGAGTGCCGACCATCAGGAAAATGAGTTCGACCGCAAGCTGCACGACGACCTAAAGCTGCTGCTTCACACCCAGCTATGCAGCATAGGAAAGCAGCGCAAGGAGGCACGGCCGTATCTTGACACCATCGAACCCTTCCGCAACAAGGAGGCGTGGGCATGCCTCTCGGAGGTGGATGTGCTGCGACTCAAGGAAATTGCCAACCTCATTCCTGCCGACAAGGACGATGAGGCTGCCAAGAAATGGGACGTGATAATGCTCCACCTGATGCTTGCACATGTAGATACGACGGTGAAGGTGGGACAATTCCGACAGACTGTGGTGAATGTGGCAGCACTATTGGAGAAGAAAGCCACGGTGCCGGCTGTGAAAAACCGAATCGACACCATACGCCTTGTGCAGACACAGCAGTTCTGGGAGAATGAGTCGCTCGACGCTCTGGAGAAGGTGCGCACCGAACTGCGCAACCTTATCAATCTGCTCGACGAGCAGCGCAAGACCCGCAAGTTTGTCATCGACATAGATGACGAATACCAGACAGCTGACGGAGGCGAAGACCTGATAGTGCAGACCACCTACAAGCAGCGCATAATCGACTATCTGGCAGCCAACAGCGACAACGCTACGCTACGCAAGATACAGAACTTCGAACAGCTGACGTCGGCAGACATCGAGGAGCTGGAGCGCATATTCTTTGAGGAGTTGGGCACCAAGTCGGACTACGAAAAACTGTCCGACGGAAGACCATATAAAAATAATGTGGCAGCCTTCATACGCGTGGCTGGCGGCATCGACCGCCAGCGTGCCTTGCAGATATATCAGCACTTTATAGAAGGCTATCAGCTGACAGCCGACCAGGAGCGCTATCTGAAGAATATTCTCGACTACGTGAGCATGAATGGCGACATTGAGACACGCAACTTTATGGAGTATCCGCTCAAGGCTCTCAACTGGCGCGCCGCCTTCGGCAACCAGTTTGCCAACCTCAAGCAATTCATCAAGCAGATTCATCAAGTGATATCAACTACGGCATAATGCCATAATATAGCTCGTAAAATTTGCTGTTGTGTAAGAAAAATGGTAAATTTGCCACAAAAAAGATGCGCATACAACTCAATAACCTCAAAAAGTGTTTCGGCGAGCATACAGCCGTAGACATTCCACACTTCACTATCGACAATGGACAGGTGGTTGGACTTGTGGGCAACAATGGTGCCGGCAAGACAACTTTGTTCCGACTGATGCTCGATTTGGCGAAGGCTACCGAAGGCAATGTGCTCATTGACGATATAGATCCCGCCAAAAGCGAGGACTGGAAACTGCAGACGGGGGCTTTCATCGACAACTCGTTTCTCATTGACTTTCTTACTGCCGAGGAGTATTTTGAGTTTGTCGGCAAGGTGTCGGGCATGACAAAGGAGCAGGTGGAGGAACGACTCAAGACGTTTGAGACCTTCATGGACGACGAGATAATAGGAAAGAAGAAGTACATACGCGACTTCTCGGCTGGCAACAAGCAGAAGATTGGCATTGTTGCAGCACTGCTCAACAGTCCGCAACTCGTGATACTTGACGAGCCGTTCAACTTTCTCGACCCCAGCAGCCAGAACCAACTGAAGCGTATACTGACCGAATTCAACCGTTCTACCGGTGCTACGGTAATGGTGTCGAGCCACAACCTGCAGCATACCGTAGAGATATCTACGCGTGTGGCGCTGCTTGAGAATGGCAAGATAATAGAGGATATCGACAACTCTGACGGTAAGGCGGAGGAGATACTCGACAAATACTTCAATGTATAATATTTACGAAACAAACACTTATTAAATTTAATAACAACAATGAACAAATCAACCCTGACCCTTCTGGCTGCTCTGCTGGCGTCGCCAATGTACGCCCAGACCACACAGCTTGGAGGTTTCTATTACGGACAGATGCAGGCTCCTACTGGATGGGAGTGGCAGAGTCCTGACTCAGTGGCTTACAACAAGCAGCAGCCGCATGCGTGGTTCTTCTCGTTCAAGAACGTTGACGAGGCTCGTCGTGTGCTGCCCGAGAACTCATCGCTCTGGAAGACTCTCGACGGAGAGTGGCTGTTCCACTGGGCAAAGAATCCCGACGAACGTCCTAAGGACTTCTATCGTACAGATTTTGACGCATCGGCTTGGGACCGTGTGCAGGTTCCGATGAACTGGAACATGGCTGGTGCCAAGGACGACGGCACATTCAAGTATGGTATGCCGTTGTACTCAAACCAGCGTGTCATCTTCCAGCACAGCGTAAAGGTAGGCGACTGGAAGGGTGGCGTGATGCGTACTCCGCCTCAGACATGGATGACTTACAAGAACCGTAATGAGGTAGGTTCATACCGCCGTTCGTTTGAAGTGCCTGCCGATTGGCAAGGCAAGGAGGTATACATCAACTTCGATGGTGTCGACTCGTTTTTCTATCTCTACATCAATGGTAAATATGTAGGTTTTGCAAAGAACTCGCGCAACCTTGCTCAGTTTGACATCACACCTTATCTTAATAAGAAGGGCAGCAACGTAGTGGCTGTTGAGGTTTACCGTCATAGCGACGGCTCATTCCTTGAGAGCCAGGACATGTTCCGTCTGCCGGGTATCTTCCGCAGCGTCTCGCTCACCGCCAAGCCTAAGGTGCAAGTGCGCGACTTGAAGGCCATTCCAGATTACGACGATACTTATACCGACGCTTCGCTGCATATCTCAGCCAATGTGAGCAACCTCACTACTAAGGCTGTAAAGGGATATACCATCGACTATAAGCTGTACGAAAACCGTCTCTACTCTGACGAGAATACTCTCGTGCCTGGTGTAGGTGCTACTGCTACTGTAGGCGACATCGACAAGAACGGCAACCTCACAGCTTCGGTTACGCTTAAGGCTGGCAACATCGTGAAGCCGTGGAGTGCTGAGGCTCCGCATCGCTACACTCTCGTGGGCGAACTGAAGGACAAGAAGGGCAACACTGTGGAGACATTCTCAACCAACGTAGGTTTCCGCAAGATTGAAATCAAGGACACTCCTGCCGATAAGGACGAGTTCGGACTGGCAGGCCGCTACTACTATCTCAACGGTCAGCCCATCAAGATGAAGGGTGTGAACCGTCATGAGAACAATCCGGCTACGGGCCACTACGTAACACGTGAGCAGATGGAGCACGAGGTGTTCCTCATGAAGCGTGGCAACATCAACCACGTACGCGACTGTCACTATCCCGACGCTCCCTACTGGTACTATCTGTGCGACAAGTACGGCATCTATCTTGAGGATGAGGCAAACATCGAGAGCCATCAGTACTACTATGGCAAGGAGTCGTTGTCGCACGTCAAGGAGTTCCGCAACGCTCACGTGGCACGCAATATGGAAATGGTACATGCTACGGTCAACAATCCTTCGGTTGTGATATGGAGTCTTGGCAACGAGGCTGGACCTGGCGACACCTTCAAGGACTGCTATGCTGCCATCAAGGCATACGACACAAGCCGCCCAGTACAGTACGAGCGTAACAACGACATCGTGGATATGGGTTCAAACCAGTATCCTTCTATACCATGGGTGCAGGAAGCTGTGAAGGGTAAGTACGACATCAAGTATCCTTATCATATCTCGGAGTATGCACACTCAATGGGTAACGCTGTGGGCAACCTCGTTGACTACTGGAACGCCATAGAAAGCACCAACTTCTTTATGGGCGGTGCCATCTGGGACTGGGTAGACCAGGCTTTGTACAACGTCGACCCTAAGACCGGCAAGAAGTATTGGGGCTATGGTGGCGACTTCGGCATGGACAACAAGCCTAATGACGGTATGTTCTGTATGAACGGTATCATGCGTCCCGACCTTTCGCCCAAGGCACAGTACTTTGAGGTGAAGAAGGTTTATCAGAATGTGGGTGTCAAGGCTGTCGACATGACCAAGGGCCGCATCGAGATATTCAACAAGAACTACTTTGAGCCGTTGCGCGGTTATCAGATAGTATGGTCGTTGTGGAAGGACGGCGAGTGCATCAAGAACGACGGACAGCTCATGGGCGCAAAGAACATCGTTGGTCCGCGCGAGCGTCAGGAGTACACTCTCGACTACGACTTCGCTAAGCTCGACCCGCAGAGCGAATACTTCGTCAAGGTACAGTTCCTGCAGGGCAAGGATATGCCTTGGGCTAAGAAGGGATATGTACAGATGGAGGAGCAGTTGCGTGTGAAGGGAGCCGACATGAAGGCAGTAGCCGTTAAGGATGTGGCAAACGCCAAGGGCAACATCACTTATACTCAGGACGCAAAGACTGTCACTGTGAAGGGCGACAACTTCAATGCTACATTCAGTCTGACTGATGGCGCTTTGAACAGCTTGTCGTATGGTGGCAACACTGTATTTGCTGAGGGCAACGGACCTAAGCTCGACGCCTTCCGTGCTCCAACTGATAACGACGCCGGTATTGGCTATCACAATGCTTGGTTCAAGTTCGGACTCTACGACCTCGGCCATCGTGTAGTAGGCAAGCCTACCGTTATGAAGCAGAAGGACGGTTCGCTGCAGATCAGCATGACGGTTGAGAGTCAGGGCAAGGAAGGCTGCAAGCAGGTTTATGGTAACCGCGACCGCGACCCACAGTCGGCTTATCGTTTCGGCGTAGACAAGCAGAAGCTTGGCAAGGACGACTTAAAGTTCATCACCAATCAGATATACACCATCTATAAGGATGGCTCAATCGAGCTTAACAGCGCAATCTCAGCCAACCGCAACAGCATAATCCTGCCGCGCATTGGCTACGCAATGAAGTTGCCCGCCACATATAAGCAGTTCGACTATTACGGACGCGGACCGGTGAACAACTACAACGATCGTAAGACCGGCCAGTTCATAGAGCACCACCGTGGCATCGTAGGCGAGCAGGACATCCTCTTGCCGAAGCCGCAGTCGATGGGCAACCGCGAGGAAGTACGCTGGTGTGCACTCACCGAGCAGGGCAAGCAGAGCGTAGTGTTCGTAGCCGACAGCACAATGTCAGTGTCGGCACTGCCATGGAGCGCCCAGCAGATGACAGTAGTGGCTCATGCCAATGAGTTGCCGGCTTCTGACGGAACCTATCTGCACCTCGACGCCAAGGTGACAGGACTTGGTGGAGCCAGCTGCGGACAGGGCGGTCCGCTGAAGGACGACCGTACATACAGCCAGAACTACAACTTCGGTTTCGTAATACGTCCGGCACAGGCTACTGCTGCAGCCGTAGCTGAGGCTTCGAAGGTTGCGCTCTCGGGCGAGCAGCCTATCAGCATCGAGCACAAGCAGACCGGTAAGGTTCTGCTCTCAACTCCAGCTAAGAACCGCACCATCGTTTATGCTCTCAACGGAGCTAAGAAGCCGACGGTGTATAAAGGAGCAATAGACATGAGCAAGGGTGGAACCATCACCACATGGTATAAGGAAACACCCAGCCAGAAGACCACGATGACATTCGACAAGGTAGACTTCGTGCCTCTGCAGATAGCCTTCGTATCGTCGGAAGAGCCTGAGGAGGGCGATGCCGTAAATCTTGTTGATGGCGACGAGACTACTATCTGGCACACCATGTACTCTATCACTCTTGCCAAGTATCCTCACTGGGTAGACTTCGACGCTTCGGAGCCTAAGACAATCAAGGGATTCAAGTTTATGCCACGTCAGGACACGGGTTACGGCCGTATCAAGAACTACGAGATTTACGTTAGCAACGACGGCAAGACATGGGGCAACGCAATCCTTAAGGGAGAGTTCGACCGCTCGGGCGAGCTTAAGACTGTGATGTTCGACAAGCCAGTAAAGGCACGTTACGTACGATTCCGTGCTCTCAATGCACACTATGGTGTCGACTACGCATCGGCTGCAGAGTTCTCGCTTATTGCTGAGTAATAGAATAATAAAGACTATATAGAAAAATCGGTTTGATTTTGTCGCTGTTCAGACAAAATCAAACCGATTTTTTTTGTTATTACTTATCTTGATGCAAAATCAAGGCTATACTCATTTGTTTCGAATGAAGACGTATGATGTAATATTTTAATACCGATTTTTAGGTATGTAAAACATGAAAATCACAAAATCTAGGTATTGCGCTATTCTTTAACAACCCTTAACTTTGCAACCCGAAAATAAGGAATAGAAATGAATAAAGGATTAGGAAAAATTAAAAAGAAAAAATCTTCTTGGCTTTATTTGCCGTGATAGTTGTGGCAGGTCTGCTGAAGGCTTATAGTGCCTGGGTGGGTGCGACCCGCATCGCTTTCCTCAACTATCAAGCCATTGCGTTGGGGCAAATTTCGCATGCTAACGACAATGCGATGATTAAGCTGAGCGAAATCACAACCGATGATTTCGACCATTTGGGAGATTACGATATGATTATCGTGAATGGTATGGGACTCCGAATTGACGAGAACCAGCGCAAGCAGTTGGAAGAGGCTTCCTACAAGGTGCCGACCCTTACACATGCAGCTACCAATCCAGCCAACAATATCGTATCAGTAGACAACTTCGATGCCGATTATCTGATGCAGTATATTGAGAATGGCGGCAAGAAGAATTATCATAGTATGCTCGCTTACATCCGTAAGTTTATCGACGGAAAGAAGTTTATGGCTCCAGAGCCTGAACGTGTGAATGAGCGACCAAGCTGTCTCCTGACTCATTTCGACCCGAAGGATGAAAAGGGTGATGAATTGGGATTCAACAGCATTCGCGAGTATAATGCTTTCCTTGCCCAGAATGGCTTATATAAAGAAGGTGCTCCTACCATTATGCTTACAGGTTTTATGGGTGCGGCTCCTGATATGGAGAAGGCTTTCGAGAAGAAGGGATTCATGGTGTATCGCATCAATAAACTCCAGAATTTCATTGCCGGAAATCATGCCGACAGCATTCAGGCTAACGCCGTAGTGAATATGGCGCACGGCAGACTGGGCGATTACTTCGTAGAATTTCTGAAGCAGAAGAATATCCCGCTTTTCTCACCTCTCAATATCAACCGCTTGACCACAGATTGGGAGAACGACAAGCAGGGAATGAACGGAGGCTTTATGTCGCAGAGCATAGTGACTCCTGAAATTGATGGTGCCATCCGTCCATACGTGGTCTTCGGACAGCGCGTCAACAAGGAGGGCTTGCAGGAGGTTTACGGCATTCCAGACAGAATGGAGAGTTTCGTAGAGAGTGTGCAGGGCTATGTGAATCTGAAGAACAAGAAGAACAGCAACAAGCGCATCGCAATATTCTACTTCAAGGGTCCCGGACAGAATGCTCTTACGGCTTCGGGTATGGAAGTGGTTCCATCGCTCTACAATCTTCTGGTTAGGCTGAATAACGAGGGATACAATGTAGGTAAGCTTCCTGCTAATGCAGAAGAATTAGGAAAAATGATTCAGGCTCAGGGTTCTGTTTTCGGAGCCTATGCCGAGGGTGCTTATACAAAGTTCTTGAAGTCAGGTCATCCAGCCTTGGTCACAGCACAGCAGTTTGACGGATGGACTCAAAAGGCCTTGTCTAAGAAAATGGTCAAGGAGATGAACCAGCTATATGGCTCTTTCCCCGGCAAATACATGTCTACTGACGATGGCAAGTTGGCGGTAGCACGATTGCAGTTTGGTAATGTGGCTCTGCTTCCACAGGTGATGGCAGGCGTAGGAGGCGATGCTTTCAAGATAGTGCATGGTACCGACCAGGCACCGCCCTACACCTATGTCGCTTCTTATCTCTGGGCACGTTATGGTTTCGGAGCCGATGCGCTCATACATTTCGGAACCCACGGCTCGCTTGAATATACTCCTCGCAAGCAAGTGGCGCTCGACAGCAACGACTGGAGTGACCGTTTGATAGGTGTGGTTCCACATCTTTATATATATACCATCGGCAATGTGGGTGAGGCGATGATTGCTAAGCGCCGTACTTATGCTCAGACTCAAAGCTATCTCACTCCTCCTTTCAAGGAGAGCGAGTTGCGACAGACATATAAGAAACTGAGCGATGCCATTCAGGCATACGAGAAGAAACCTTCTGACGAGCAGTCGCTGAAGGTAAAGGCGTTGACCGTGAAGATGGGAATTGCACGTGAACTGGGGCTTGATGCCAAACAGGCGAACAAGCCATATTCTGCAGATGAAATAGCAAGAGTGGAGAACTATGCAGAAGAGTTGGCGAACGAAAAGATAACAGGCAAACTCTATACTTTAGGAGTGCCATACGACGGCGATGATGTGCGCACCAGTGTGTATGCTATGGCTACCGACCCTATAGCCTACGGAATGTTGGCAGTAGATAAGTTGAAGGGTCGTGCCCCGGAAGGAGTTGAGAAGCACAAGCAGCTTTTCGACCGTCTCTATCTGAGCAAGGCTCGCAACACCGTGACACAGCTTCTCAGTGCAGCCTCGGTTTCTGATGAATACATCTGCCGTTATGTAGGAATCACTCCTGCCGAACTTCAGATGGCACGTAAGGTAGAGGCGATGCAGGCAGCTCCTGACCCTATACAGATGATGATGCAGATGGCAGACCAGATGGGTGGAGCTAAGGAGGCGAAGCCGAAGAATGTGGATCACCGCACGGTAAGCGAATTGCGTGCTGCCAAGGTTTCTCATAAGAAGAAGACTCCGCAGATGAGTCGTGAGGCTTTTGAGAAGATGGAGCAGACTGGTCGCTTCCCCGACAAGATGATGGAAGCCATCAAGAAGGGACAGAAATGGTATCAGGAAGATTTGAAGAAAGCGAAGATGGCAAAAGCCTGCAAGGGCAGGTCGTCTCAGAAATCTTCTAATGCTAAGGGTAGGATGATGTCGAAAGCCCCCAAATATACTCGTCAGCAGATACATCTTGCTCAGGCTATCACTACCGTAGAGCATGCCTTGCAGAATGTAGGCAAGTATTCGGAGGCTCTCCGCCAGAGTCCGCTCAGCGAGATGTCTTCTCTGATGAATGCGCTGAATGGCGGCTTTACCGCTCCTTCTCCTGGTGGCGATCCTATTGTCAATCCCAACACCCTGCCCACAGGTAGAAATCTCTTCTCGATAAATGTAGAGAACACTCCGTCGGAAGATGCGTGGGAGAAGGCTAAGGAACTTTGCGACAATACCATCAAGATGTATTGTGAGCGTCATAAGGGCGAATATCCACGCAAGGTGAGCTATACGCTATGGAGCAGCGAGTTCATCGAAACTGAAGGTGCCACAATAGCTCAGATTCTGTATATGCTCGGTGTAGAACCGCTAAGAGATGCCTTCGGTCGTGTCACCGATTTGCGTCTCATCCCATCCAAGCAGTTGGGCCGTCCTCGTATAGATGTTGTGGTTCAGACTTCCGGTCAGCTTCGCGACCTGGCAGCTTCCCGTCTGTTCCTTATCAACAAGGCGATAGAGATGGCTGCAAATGCCAAGGATGACAAGTACGACAATCTGGTGAAAGCAGGTGTTACAGAATCGGAACGGGTGCTCGTAGAGAAGGGTATGTCGCCAAAGGAGGCTCGCGAGGTAAGTATGTACCGTGTGTTTGGTGGTGTCAACGGCAACTATGGCACAGGTATTCAGGAAATGGTGACAGCTGGCGACCGTTGGGACAAGGAGAGCCAGATTGCCGAGGTCTATCTGAACAATATGGGTGCCTTCTATGGTGACGAGAAGAACTGGGAAACAGTTCGTAAGGCTGCTTTCGAGGCGGCATTGACCCGTACAGATGTGGTGGTTCAGCCACGTCAGAGCAATACATGGGGCGCCTTGAGTCTCGACCACGTATACGAGTTTATGGGAGGTATGAATCTTGCAGTACGCAACGTTACCGGTAAGGATCCGGATGCTTATCTCGCCGACTATCGCAACCATAGCAATATGAGAATGCAGGAGGTGAAGGAGGCTATAGGCATCGAGGGCAGAACTACCATATTCAATCCTGCCTATATCAAGGAGAAGATGAAGGGCGGAGCCAGCAGCGCCAGCACATTCGCTGAAATCGTAACCAATACTTACGGTTGGAATGTGATGAAGCCTAAGGCTATAGACAAGGAGATGTGGGACGAGATATATAATGTATATGTAAAGGACAAGTATAATCTCGGAACCAAGGAGTTCTTTGACAAGCAGAATCCGGCAGCGCTGATGGAGATGACAGCCGTGATGATGGAGAGTGCCCGCAAGGGAATGTGGAAGGCTACTCCTCAGCAACTCAACGACATTGCCAAGCTTCATACCGAGACGGTGAACAAGTATAAACCTTCATGCTCTGGTTTCGTTTGCGACAATGCCAAGCTTCGCGAATATATTGCCAGCAAGACCGATGCTGCTTCGGCCAAGGAATATCAGCAGAATGTAGAGCAGATACGCAACGCTGAGGCTGCTAACAGCAACAACGACAAGGGTATGGTGATGAAGAAGGAGACTCTGAATGACGAGGCTCAGCAGACCACCACCGTGGTTAGCGGCATCGTAGTAGGTGTCATTGTCATCGTGGCTTTCGTAATGTTGACTGTACTGATTCGCCGCCGTAGAAAGAATATGGAATAGAAAAATGGAGACATTAGTTTTAGTAATGATGATATTGGTTTGCTTCAGTTTTGTGCTGAAGCAGACCTTCCACGGAGTGAAGGAGATTATGATCATCTCGGTGCTCGTAGCCTTCTTCGTAGGAATGGCGTGGCCACTCGCTATAGAACAGTCGAAGACTCAGATAGCGGCCTGGATAGCCGACCAGAAGCTGATGCTCGATATGGCTGTGCTGCTGAGTGTAGATGTAGCACTCACAATGCTTTTCTGTGTACACCACGTCGACCTGAAGACTTCGGAACATGTAAGCCGTCGCAAATGGATGTTATTCATCTTTCTGAAGTATTTCCCCGGATTGCTGGTCTTCCCCGTGCTTTTCAGTGTTTTGGTGATGACCATCTTCCTGCTTCCCGGAGCATCGTTTCAGGTGATAGCCTGGGTGCTTGCCGTGTTGCTATTGGTCTTGCTGCCTGTACTTACTTACGGTTTGAGATGGTTGTTGCCAGAGCGTCCGATCCGTTTGGAACTGCTCTTTCTGATAGAGGTGTTGCTCGGGTTGATGGGCATCATAGGTACGGTGAATGGCAGGACAGCGGTGGCAGGATTCAATAGTTTCGATGCCCTTTCGCTTCTCGGCGTCATCGCCATCGTCATTGTAGGAATGGCGATAGGATGGGGCTGCTATCGCATCAAGATGCAGCGCTTATCACAGAAACTGTAAAGGCGCAAGCCAACTTAACATTTAACATTCAACACTTAACATTATAAAATAAAGATGAATTACATATCAGACGTATTGTTTTGGATTTCCACAGGCATGCTGGTTCCTG
>URQS01000068.1 GCA_900550035.1 uncultured Prevotella sp.
TTAACGGCAGTGCGGTACAAAGTGAAAAACTGTATATAGATGGTTCCATTGTTATGGTTGTTTGATTTTGATACAAAGTTACGAAAAATATTGATTTTCATGATTATTTTCCTGAGTTTTACTCTAATTATCAAACACAGGATTTTACTGGTGGCTCAATTCCCCTCGTTTTACAAAAGGACTCAAAAACGGATTTCAAAAGGAGTCCTTTTAGAACGCAAAAGGAGCCCTTTTAGAATGTAAAAGGACTCCTTTTAAAATACCGTTGTTGAAAATCGGTTTTCCGATACTTGTTTTTCTTATTCTGCAACGCATTTCAGATTACCATCTAAGAGCCATTTCGGCAAGCGTCTTGCCTTGCTACTCGGCTGAGCATTGAGCTGTCTCAGATGGGCAAGCAACTCCGGAGTGAGCATGCTATGCTTAAGGAAATGCTCGCGAGCCATGCGGCTGTCCTGCGGTTTACTTCTTCACTTTAGTAGCCACAACGAAGTAGCCTATCAAGCAGCAGTAGGCTGCAAGCGAAGCAATCTGCGAGAGTGGGTTGGCAAGCCAGCCCTCCATCCATGCGTCACTCACAAGGTGAACGTCGCAGAAGCGCAGCAATGCCGATACAACACCCATCAGCGCACCGCCGGCAATGAAACCGCTGGCAAGCAGAGTGCCCTTCTCGTTGCGCTCACGGTTTACCTCAGCGTTCTTCGAACGGGTAGAAACATACCAGCTGATGATACCGCCCACGAGGAGCGGAGTGTTCAGTTCGAGTGGGATGAACATACCGAGTGCAAACGCAATGGCAGGAATCTTGAAGAAGGTGAGCACAATGGCAATGACAGCACCTACTGCATACAGCGCCCACGGAGCACCCACACCGTTCATCAACGGGTCGATTACGGCAGCCATGGCATTGGCCTGAGGAGCGGCAAGCTGTCCGCTTGCAAATCCGTAAGTCTGGTTGAGCAGAATCATAACGCCACCTACCGTAGCAGCCGAAACGAGTGTGCCGAGGAATTTCCATGTCTCCTGCTTGGCGGGAGTCGTTCCGAGCCAGTAACCAATCTTCAAATCGGTGATAAAACCGCCAGCCATCGACAGCGCTGTACATACAACGCCACCCATGATGAGCGCTGCCACCATACCGCCTGTACCCTTCAGTCCAACGGCTACAAGCACTACCGAAGCAAGGATGAGGGTCATGAGCGTCATACCCGAAACGGGATTAGAACCTACAATGGCTATGGCATTGGCAGCAACTGTGGTGAAGAGGAACGCTATAACGGCTACAAGCAGAATGCCTACAACTGCAAACAGCAGATTGCCTTCCATCACTCCAAACCAGAAGAAGAGGAATGTAGCAATGAGAGTGACGATACTGCCTATAGCGATAATCTTGAATGAGATGTCACGCTGTGTGCGTACGGTCTCGGCAGAAGCCTTTGAGCCACCCTTCATCTCGTTGGCTGCAAGCGATACTGCCCCCTTGATGATGCCCCACGACTTGATGATGCCGATAATACCTGCCATAGCTATACCACCGATACCAATGCTCTTGCCGTAATACTTGAATATCTCTTCAGGCGACATTGCGCCTACAGTCTGTATAATCTCCGGATTCCAGATGTTCAACACCTCGTTGTGGAAAGCAATAGACATTCCCGGCACGATGAGCCACCATACTGCAAACGAGCCAAGGCAGATGATGAACGCATACTTCAGACCGATGATGTATCCCAAACCGAACACGGCGGCACCGGTATTCACCTTGAATACGAGCTTGGCTTTGTCGGCTGCCATCACGCCCCAATCCATTACGCGAGTGGTGAAGTTCTCGTTCCACCAGCCTACTGTAGCTACGATGAAGTCGTACAATCCACCTACCAGACCGGCTACGAGCAACGGCTTGGCCTGCGAACCGCCCTTCTCGCCGCTGACGAGAACCTGTGTGGTGGCTGTTGCTTCAGGGAAAGGATACTTGCCATGCATGTCCTTGACGAAATACTTACGGAACGGAATCATAAACAGGATTCCGAGTATACCGCCCAACAGCGAAGAGAAGAACACTTTGAAGAACGAAACGCTCATCTCGGGATACTTTGCCTGCAGGATATAGATAGCAGGCAGGGTGAAGATGGCACCGGCTACGATAGTACCCGAGCAGGCTCCGATACTCTGTATGATGACGTTCTCGCCCAAAGCCTTGTTGCGCTTGGCGGCTGTAGATACGCCTACGGCAATGATGGCGATAGGTATGGCAGCCTCAAACACCTGTCCTACCTTCAGTCCGAGATAGGCTGCGGCGGCTGAGAACAGCATAGCCATGATGATACCCCATGTCACCGACCATATGTTCACCTCAGGATAGGTCTGTCCAGGCGACATAATCGGCTTGTACTCCTCGCCCGGCTTCAACTCGGTGAAGGCGTTGTCGGGCAATTGGATTTGCTCTTTTTCTTTTTCCATGTTATAGTGTTATTTGTTATTAATTGTTTCGTTCGTAGTATATTTTGCAAAGTTACAACTTTGTAACTATAAATCTGTGCTAAACCGGGAAAATATATTTAAATTTGCAGACAACAATTATATATAGAAATGAACCGATCAAAAAGACTATTGGCAGCTACCGTAGCTGCCGCTTTTGCCGGATTACAATCGTTTGCCGGCAACAATCTCACAATGATAGTAGGTACTTACACCGACCAGAGCACTTCTGAAGGAATGTATGTGTATCGCTTCAATCAAGACAACGGAAAGGCTGAAGCCGTCAGCAGCGTTAAAACGGGCAATCCATCGTTTCTTATCTTCAACGAAGATGCTACTCGTGTGTATGCCGTCAATGAATACGACGACGAGCGACGTGGTGCAAGTGCATTCAGTTTTGACGCTTCCAAGGGTAAGCTTTCGCTCATCAACAGCCAGCATTGCGGCACATCGGCAGCCTCACACATCAAGAATATGCCTGGCGCAGCGCCGTGCAACATAATGGCTTACGGCCGACATCTGGTGACTTCCAACTACAACGGTGGCGACATCTCGGTGTTTCCAATCCATGAAGACGGCTCTATCAGTCCGGAAAGCCAGTATCTTTGTATGTTCAAGAATAACAATGTGGATGCTCATATACACTGCTGTCGCATCACTCCCGACCGTCGATACATGATAGCCAACGACCTTGGCAACGACTGTATATGGCGTTTTGACATCAATAACGCCGATAAAGCATACTCAAGCAACACCGATAAAGCATTCCTAAGCAACCCAAAGGAGATATACACAGCACCCAAAGGCACTGGTCCGCGACATATTGCGTTCAACAAGAAGGGCGATGTGGCTTACCTGATTGGCGAACTTGACGGCAGCATTACGGTACTTGGCTACAACAACGGCAATATGCGTGAGTTGCAACGTGTGCAGGCTTCGCTGACCAAGACAGCGGGAAGTGCCGACATTCATATATCGCCCGACGGCAAATTTGTCTACGCTTCACACCGACTCAAGGACGAAGGAGTGTCCATTCACGCTGTAGATGCAAAGACAGGATTGCTCACCAACGTTGGATTTCAACCAACCGGTGCCCATCCACGCAATTTTACCATCACTCCAAACGGCAAGTATCTGCTTGTAGCGTGCCGCGACAGCAACGTGATTGAGGTGTTCCGACGCGACATTACGACCGGAAAACTTACTAACACACACAATGACATAAAGCTCGGCAAACCCGTGTGCATACAGTTTGCCGACAAATAAAGAATAAGGCATAAGCCTTACGGCATGCGGAAAGAGCCCAAACAAAAACGGCGGAGCATCCTTTGCAGGAGCTCCGCCTTATTTTGTTTATGCAGCCATGCAAGCCACATATTGTTTGCATGATTGATGATTAGAACATCTTGTCAGGGTAAACGCCCTCGTCGTGCAACTTCTGGAACTTCTCGACTGTGCCGGGACGATCCTCAGGATAAGTTACGCCGAACCACTTAGATGTAGTATCGAGAACCTCGCAAGTAGCTGTGCCGTCGTTGATGAGCTTATCAACCATCAGAGGAATGAAGAACTCGCTCTTGAGGTTTGACATGTTCTTCGGGTCAGAAAGGAATGTCTTGAAGAACTCGTTGCTGTGCTCGAAGTAGTCAGGAGTGAAGCCCCAGAAGTTCATTGAAACCGGAGTGTTGTCAGGAATAGCCACCCATGTCTCGCCATCCTCGTCGAGATACTTCACAACACCGTCAATACGCTGAATCTTTGTACGCTCTACTACAGAAGTAAGGTGATGAGCGTCGTCGTTAGAACATACGCCACGGCTTACTGTACCGCTATCAGACAATGTGTTGCCGCAACGGAAACCTACCATAGCATACTTGCCCTTTGAACCCTCAGGAAGCTCGCTGAGCCACTTGCCCATTACGTTGAACGAGTCACGATCGTAGAAATCGTCGCAGTTGATTACTGCAAACGGCTCGTTGATAACGTTCTGACCCATCAATACAGCGTGGTTTGTACCCCAAGGCTTTGTACGGTCAGCCGGACATGTGAATCCATCTGGCAGTGCATCAAGGCTCTGGAACACGAGTTCGCAAGGAATGTGGCCCTCGTATTTTGAAAGAACGACACGGCGGAAGGCATCCTCGAAATCCTTACGGATAACGAATACGAGCTTGCCGAAGCCTGCATTGATAGCGTCATAGATAGAGTAGTCCATGATGGTTTCACCATGAGGACCAAGCTCATCGAGCTGCTTCAGACCGCCATAACGGCTGCCCATACCTGCAGCGAGGAGAAAAAGAGTTGGTTTCATAATCTTATTTTATTAGATTTAGTTTTATCATAAAATCGGGTTTTACACTGGCTGTGAGCCTATACCAATGGCAAAAGTAACAAATAACGTTGGAATAAAAAAGTTTTTACTTGGTTTTTTGTTTCAATTTGCCGTTTATATTGGTATTTGTGTTACTTATTATATAAGATTACAATCTGGGGCGTGCGCAATGCGGGTTTCAGTTCGCCGCCTATGTAGAAGCATCCCTTCTGTGTGACAACCATCTGCGCTCCGGCACGTGCCAAGCCCTTGTCGGCAAATCGTGTTTTAACCCATGCTTCGCTGACTACATCGTATTCGTACAGATTTCCGCTGAAGCGATACCAAGAGATGGGCTGATTGAGATAGTCGGACTGCTTAACCAGCTCGTAACGGCAGCTTATAGCATCGAGGAATATGTCCTTGTTGACACCGCCAGTGGCGTAAATCTTGCCATTGTCGGTCCACGCTATACCTCCTGCCAGAGTCATCTCACAGCCTTCTGCCGACTTCGGTGCAGCCACACTCGTCCACTTTCCGGTAGCAATATTCATGCAGCACCCCGTGGTATGCACTTCGCTCCGGTCGCCATTGGCAAAGAATCCGCCCCAAACATAAAGCTTTCCGTCGAGCGCAGCGGCTACGGGTTGCACTCGGGCTGAGCCCGGCATACTGCCGATATTGCTCCATGAGGGATTGGCAGCGTTCAAATTGAGAGCCAGAACGTCAGCCGACGGTTTGCCGTCGTGATTGCCTCCCACCACAAACACGTTGTCCTCGCTCTGCGCCACAGCCATATTGTCTACCGTGCAGGGCAGGTCGGCAAGGCGCTTAACGTCGGCACGCCCTCCCGCTCCATCGAGACGGATGCTATAAACCGACTTCAACGCATGAGTGCTGTTGTTGCCTCCGATGAACAGAAGGCTGTCGCCACTCACTACAGTCACTCCATAGGCAGCCGGTTCGGGCAACATTCCGACGAGTCGCCAGTTGAGAACGTCGCCGTCAACGGGTGCCGCATATATTCCGGCATAATACGTCTTCTTGCCAGGCGTGGGAAAATTGCATCCGCCAGCCACAACAATCCAGTCGCCTATCTGTCCGGCGTAGCATGCCGACACACCGAGCGAATAGCCGGGTTCGGTAGCCGGAAAGCCAAAGACGGGGCGTACGTGCTGTGCCGAAGCCGATGTATGGAAAAGCGAAACGAGCGATATGATGAGGAATAAGATTCTTTTCATTGGGCAATATATAGGTTTGTTGCAGTATAAAAGGGTGTGGCACGGCTTGCACGTCAAGCTTTTGCCACACCCTATCATTTAATTGTAATACTAACCAAGTTTCTTCAATATCTCCTGGCAGAGCATATAGCTCTTGATCATCATGCGCGGAATATGGAACGGACCTTTGAAAAGGTTGCCCTTAGCGGGCTGTGCCACGGTGCCGTCGCGATGCAGATAGCCATACCACTCGCCGTATTCGGCATCGGGGAAGTGGGCGTATGTCCACTCGCTGATGCGCTCATGGCGATACAGATACTTCTCGTCGCCGGTGCCGAGGTAGGCATAGAGCGAGGCGATGATGGTCTCGCACTGCGGCCACCAGAACTTCATGTCCTGCGAATAGTCCTGCACAGGGAGGTTCTTACAGTCACGGAAGTTGATGATTCCACCGTATTGTTTGTCCCAACCCCAGTCCCATGACCAGTCAAGAATTTGAAGGGCCATATCGAACATAGGCTTGTCCCAACCGCGCAGCTTTGCCTCTTCCATGATAAACCATGATGTCTCGATGCAATGGCCGGGGTTGATTGTGCGGGTTTCGTTGGTGTCGATGAACTCGCCGTTCATTCCTACTGTCTCAAGCAGACACTTGAATTCGGGGTGGATGAAGTATTTCTTGAGTTTCTCTATCGACTCGTCAATCTGCGCTGTGAGCTTCGGGTCGTCGATGACCTTGCGTATGCAAGAGCCCACATTGATGAGAATCATGATGATGCTGTGGCTCTGCAGCTGTACGCTCGGTTCGAACTTGGCAGGCAGGAAGCCCGGAGTAGCGAGGAAGCGCTGCGTATCCTCAAACACCTGGAGTGCGCGCTGTGCCCAATGCTGGTCGCCTGTGGCGAGTGCATACTCCGACATTGCTATCGAGGCGAATGTCTCCGAGAATACATAACGGCGCTTGCGCAATGGCTGTCCTTCGGCTGTCACCGAGAAATACATGTGGCCCTGCTCGTCGAAGCAATGCTTCTCGATGAACTCAAGTGTCGACTTGGCTGCGTCGAGCCACTCCTGGTTCTTCTCGATATTGTTGTAAGCGTAGGCGCAAATGAATGCAAAACGGCCCTGAAACCATACCGACTTGGTTGTATCCATCAACGATCCGTCACGATTTACGCAAGTATAGACTCCGCCATTGACCCGGTCCCAACCGTGTTCCATCCAGAACGGCATGATGTTCTCGGTCAGATCCTTCTTGTATGAGTCTGCCCAAGACTGAATATATTCTTTTACGTTCATTTCTTTATAGTTTGTTCGTCAGCCGACGATGGTTTAGAACTTGTTGGCACGCTCAAAGAAACCTATCTCCTCAAGCTCCTTCTTCATCTGAGCTTCTTCCTCATCGGTCATGTTGCGGAACGGCACACGGTTTGGTCCGAGGTCGAAACCGAGGAGCTTCATGATGCGCTTGCCGCCAACGATGTTGCCGCGGAAGTGGCAGATGACGTTGATAACGGCCTGTGAGAAGTTCTGCTTCTCGCGTGCAGTCTCGATGTCGCCATTGTTCCAAGCCTCGATGATGCCTGTAAGCTCACGTCCGTTGTAGTTGGTTGTGCCACCGATGCCACCGCGAGCGCCACCCTGTGCAAGGCTGGGGAGTATTGTCTCGTCCTGACCATGGAGCATATCATACTTGCCGTTGGCATAGAGACGACACTGGTTGTACTCATAGAGCGACTCGTATGTGTACTTGATGCCGGCGAAGTTGGCTATGCGGCCGTCAACAGCCTTCAGCAAGTCGAGCATGGGCAGGAATGCGCCATTGAATGCAGGGATATGATAGTAGTAGAAAGGAAGATTAGGAGCTGCATTGGCAATTGTCTCGCAGTACTCTACAAGTTCCTCTATACGACCGATCTTCGGGAATGGAGGAGCCATCGAACCGATACCCCATGCACCTATCTTCTGTGCATGCTCGGCCAGACGCACACTCTCACGCAGGCAGCAGCTGCCTACATGCACGATCACCTTGAAGCCCTCCGGAGCTACCGACACCCAACGCTCGGCAAGCAGCATGCGCTCCTCGGTGGTGAGCATATAGCCTTCGCCCGACGAACCATTGATGAACACGCCCTTGAGTCCGTTCTTCTGCAACATCTTGGCATAAGCCTCGATTGGTTCAAGATTGACGTCACCGTTTGCATAGAAAGGTGTAAACGGAGCGTCGATAAGTCCGATAATCTTTTCCATAGTCTGTTTGTATTTTGAAATATGAAACCTTATATATTATAATATGTATCTATAAATGAATTACTCCTTGTTGTCGGTAGTAGGCTTCAGGCAGCTCAGCTGCAGCACGAGTGCCACGAGCACGATGCAGCCCAACACGGCAAAACCAAGTCCGAGGTTGCCACCGTCGGTCCACTTACCCAACAGATGTGTCACAGCAGCACCGGCAAACACGCCCACCATGTTCATGACACCGTAGGCTGTGGCGCGATACTTGGCAGAAATAATCTGGCAGAGTATAGGCATGTTGTTGGCATCGAACATTCCGTAGCCCATACCGAAGAGCAGTCCGGCTCCTACTACAGCCACGATGCTATGGCCGAAGCCCAGCAATACGAGTGCAGGGATGGTCATACCCAATCCGATGGCGCTGGTATAGACACGTCCGCGTATGTTGCGCAGCACCCACTTGTCCGACAAAATACCACCAACTATAACGCCGATGAACGACGAAGCGGCAATGGTAATGGTCGACATAGGTCCGGCTTGCGACATAGGGATGCCGAGATTCTCGGCAAACAGCGTTGGCAACCAGTTCTTGGTGGCCCAACCCGGCAGACTCGGAACGGCAAAATAGATGAGTATTACCCAGAAAGCCCAGGTAGAGAACACCACGCTAAGTCCGCGCCAGACGGTCTCCTTAGGCTGATTGGCAGCGGGGTTGGCTGCAGCAACAGCTGCTGTACCCTTATGCTTGTCGTGAAGAAGCAGAGCGAGCACTACCGAATAAGCTATACCGATAATACCAAACCAGTGGAATGTAGAGTGCCATGAGAACATGGCTGCTACTGTAGCACCGAATCCACCGATAGCCTGTCCTACGTACAGACCGGTCATGTGTATACCAATAGCCAATGAGCGCGACTTGCCCTCATGCCAGTCGGCGATGAGCGAGAGTGCCGACGGGATGTAAAGTGCCTCGCTTATACCCATAAGAGCACGCAACCAATAGAGCTGCTGAAAGTCGGTGGCATAGCCCATAAGATATGTCACGGCTGACCAGACGAACAAACTGCCTACTACGAGCTTCTTTCGGCTCACGCGGTCGGCTACCACTCCGGCAAAGGGGCTTACAATTCCGTATATCCAAAGGAAAACCGCCATCAATGCACCGAAAGCCTCAGCTTTGTTCAATTCGGCGATGTCGGCCTTCATAGCCTCCTGCATTGTGGAGAGCATCTGACGGTCCATGTAATTCAAAAGGGCCACAACCCAGAGCAGCGCTACGACTACCCACGGGTAAAACTTACTTCTTTTCATCAGTTTCTATCAGTTAGTGTATTCTTAAAATTGGGTTTTAGTTTATTCGATTAGTTATGCAGACGATACCTTATGCCTGCATTTGATGTTTACTTTGCAAAAGTATACTTTTTTTCTAAACCAAGCAAGTTAAATAAAATATTTTTTAATTACAATTAGTTTATTTGCGATTTTTAATAAATTGATACAACCAGAAGAATTATACGAATAAAACAAAAGACGAAAAAACCACATTTGTATGCAGTCTTTTCGCCTTTTTACATATGTACAAAATTATATTTTTCCACTCTTACGTTCGGCTATTCTTTCATTTGCTCTCTCGGCATCACCACGAGACACATGCATTCCGCCATCATCATCCCTCCACATAGGCTGTGAAGAACCGCCGCCTCCACCACCATTGCTATTAAATACATCTTTTGGCAATACAAATAATACAAATCCAATAGCCACAGCTACCATTATTATCTGAATGATTAGTTTGAACACCACAACAATAAGTCCCCAAACAGCAACTATACAACCTATTATATATATAATTCCAAATACAGTGACAGCCAAACCCATTTTGAAGCTTCCCAACCGCTCACTGTTTCGCTTTGCTGAAAGCAAGATACCTCCAAGAAGAGCAGCCAATCCTCCTATGAGAATAATAATATCACCCAGAATAGTATTATTTAAGCCGAGCGCCAACTGTATCAAAGTCACAACGATAATAGCTGGCACAACACCTAAAATACTGTAAAGAGCAGGTTTTATAGATATCCCATCATCTACATCACCATTAAAATCCTCTCCAAAAAGAATTTGTTCATATATCTTTATACTCATGCACTGATACAAAACAATCAATGCAAACGGTATAATGCGTAACAATGACGACCAAAATCCGAAATGTTCACGGTCACACCACCAGAAACACTCTGTACCAAGCACGCAATAAGCCCATATCTCAAGAAGCGACCCAACCATAATACCAGCAGGTATCACAATCCGAGCCAAAGACTGATATTTTTTGTGTTTTAGAGAATATGCACTGAACAAAATAACACCTAAAAACAGTAAGGCTATTACTATATAAGGTATATACGACCTGAAAAGTTTGCCTTGCCAAGTGTGCTTCACAATGTCATTTTTCGAAAGCAGGCAATCTTTCACACCTTCAGGATTTTCATCGGAGAACACCACATCCTCAGTTGAAACGCCCCATAACTTGCCATCTTTCTTGAAGATTAAATAAGATAATTTGAAACCTCCAGATATGTTCTGCGAGCCGTCCTTCCGTCCTATCGCTTCTACTATTTCGCCCTCAGCAATTCGAAAAGCCACGTCTTCTGAAGCAACATTCCAGAATGTATCTACACGACCATCGTTATACATTTTTTCAATGGAAGCTGGATATACGTTAGCAGAATCGCCACGAGCACATTCAATCTCATACTTCTGTGCACTTACATTAAGAACACATAAAAAGAAAGGTAATAAAAATAAAAGGTAATTTTTCATAAAGCTAGGTTTTAGTTATTTTATGTTTAACAATTGCAAATATAGCATTTTTTTATTTATCCAACATGTCTAATTTACAAAATTACACTTCAATAAGTGTATTTATGTCATTTTGTCAGCTTTTTTTATAATACAAATACATAAAATACGACATTTTGTCATATCTAAAATACATGGGCATATGGTTTGCGCTTAGAGTCAATGAAAACAAAAAATCAGAATATAAACAAGAAAGGAGAACATAATATGACATTCGACAAATTCACAATCAAAGCCCAAGAGGTTGTTCAAGAGGCTGTCAACACTGCACAGCGCCAAGGGCAACAGAGCATTGAGCCGGTGCACCTGTTGAAGGGTGTGATGGTGAAGGCCAAAGACGTAGCCACATACATCTTCCAGAAGCTCGGAGTCAATGCCAATCAAATAGACACAGTTGTCGACAGCGAGATACAGCGACTGCCACGTGTTCAAGGTGGACAGCCATATCTCTCTAACGACGCCAACAGCGTGCTTCAGCGTGCGCAGGACTTCGCCACTAAGAACGGCGACGAGTTCACAAGCGTTGAACCGATATTGCTCGCCCTGCTTCAAGTCAATTCTACTGCAAGCCGCATTCTGAAGGATGCCGGCATGACTGAGGCTGAAACCGTAAAAGCCATTCAGGAACTTCGCCAAGGCCAGAAGGTGCAGTCGCAGTCGGGCGACGAGAACTATCAGAGTCTTGAGAAATACGCCAAGAACCTCGTTGAGGAAGCCCGCCAGGGCAAGCTCGACCCGGTTATAGGCCGTGACGAGGAGATTCGCCGTGTGCTTCAGATTCTGTCGCGCCGTACCAAGAACAATCCTATTCTTATAGGCGAACCGGGTACAGGTAAGACGGCTATCGTCGAGGGACTGGCTGAGCGTATTGTACGTGGCGACGTGCCCGAAAATCTTAAGGACAAGCAGCTCTACTCGTTGGATATGGGTGCGCTTGTGGCTGGCGCCAAGTACAAAGGCGAGTTTGAGGAGCGCCTTAAAAGCGTCATCAAGGAGGTGACCAACAGCGACGGTCGCATCATTCTCTTCATCGACGAGATTCACACTCTTGTCGGTGCAGGAGGTGGCGAGGGCGCTATGGACGCTGCCAACATATTGAAGCCGGCTCTTGCACGTGGCGAATTGCGCAGCATCGGTGCCACAACCCTGAACGAATACCAGAAGTATTTCGAGAAGGACAAGGCTCTGGAGCGCCGATTCCAGACGGTCATGGTAGACGAACCTGACGAGCTTTCGGCCATCTCAATACTGCGTGGATTGAAGGAACGCTATGAGAACCATCACAAGGTGCGTATTCAGGACGATGCCTGTATAGCTGCCGTGAAACTCTCTGAGCGCTACATCAGCGACCGATTCCTCCCCGACAAGGCCATCGACCTTATGGACGAGGCTGCTGCCAAACTGCGTATGGAGCGCGACTCCGTACCGGAGGAGCTCGACGAGATTACACGTAAGCTGAAACAGCTTGAGATTGAACGCGAGGCCATCAAGCGCGAGAACGATGCCGACAAGATTGCACAGCTCGACAAGGACATTGCCGAACTGAAAGACCAGGAGAGTTCGTTCCGTGCAAAGTGGGAAAGCGAGAAAGCTCTTGTCAACAAGATACAGCAGGACAAGCAGCAGATTGAACAGTTGAAGTTTGAGGCTGAACGTGCCGAGCGCGAAGGCAACTACGAACGCGTGGCTGAGATACGCTACGGCAAACTCAAATCGCTCGACGACGACATCAAGTCGATACAGAACCAGCTCAAGTCGACGCAAGACGGCAACGCCATGATTCGCGAAGAGGTGACTGCCGACGACATAGCCGAAGTGGTAAGCCGCTGGACCGGAATACCCGTAACGCGAATGATGCAGAGCGAACGCGAGAAGTTGCTGCATCTGGAGGAGGAACTTCACAACCGTGTCATTGGTCAGGACGAGGCTATACGTGCGGTGAGCGATGCTGTGCGCCGCTCACGTGCCGGTCTGCAGGACCCGAAACGTCCTATCGCTTCGTTCATCTTCCTCGGCACAACGGGTGTAGGTAAGACCGAGCTGGCTAAGGCTTTGGCTGAATACCTCTTCAACGACGAGACGATGATGACGCGTATCGACATGAGCGAGTATCAGGAGAAGTTCAGCGTAAGCCGTCTCATCGGTGCGCCTCCAGGATACGTAGGCTATGACGAGGGCGGACAGCTCACCGAGGCAGTACGTCGCAAGCCTTACTCTGTAGTACTGTTCGATGAGATTGAGAAGGCTCACCCAGACGTGTTCAACATCCTCTTGCAGGTATTGGACGACGGTCGACTCACGGACAATAAGGGTCGCACGGTCAACTTCAAGAATACTATCATCATTATGACCTCAAACCTTGGCAGCCAGTACATACAAGGTCAGTTTGCAGGCATCACACCTCAGAACCGCGACCACGTCATAAGCGACACCAAGGCAAAGGTTATGGAGATGCTCAAGAAGACCATACGTCCCGAATTCCTCAACCGTATCGACGAGACCATCATGTTCTTGCCACTCACCAAGGCAGAAATAGCCCAGGTAGTGACATTGCAGATGAACGCCGTGAAGAAGATGCTCGAGCCGCAGGGATTCACTCTCAACATCACTCCTGCCGCCATCGACTTCCTCGCCGACGAAGGCTTCGACCCGGAGTTTGGTGCACGTCCGGTAAAGCGTGCCATCCAGCGCTGCGTACTCAACGACCTCTCTAAGAAGATTCTCTCTGACGAGGTTAAGCGCGAGCAGCCAATCACCATCGATGCCGACCAGAACGGACTCGTATTCCGCAACTAAGCGAAACACAATTCGTAACCAAGCGAAACGCATAGACATAATAAAAGGGAGCGCCAAGACTCATAACACTGAGTTTTGGTGCTCCCTTTTCTTATACCACACATTATCCTTATAGCCTTATCCCATATTTCCAAGCATCCTTAGGACATACTTTCACGCAAACACCACATGCCACGCAGCGGTCTTGCTCGTTAATTGCTTTATACTTAGCCATGTCGTTACTTCCGTTCGCCTTCCTTTTCAAGGATTTCTTCCAGAAATTCAGAAGCATCTGCCACGCAAAGAGGGCATTCGCGAAGCACTTTTCCGGTGCCCACACCTTTTAGCAATTTGCATTGTGTGGCACCGTTGCGCTGCTTGAATTTATCCATAATCTGTCTCATACCCTTTATAGACTTCGCCTTGTCCTGAGTGGCAAGTCCGAGTACGATGCCTGCGCCTACGATGGCTCCGCAAGTTCCCTCCATATTACCCATACCTGCCGCAAAGGCATTGCCAGCATTCTTAATGGTTTCTTCTTCCATTCCGGCGAAGTCGTGGTAGGTGCAGAGCACAGCCTGAGTGCAATTATGCGAACCACAACGCTTCTTTTCAGCTGCTATGTCTTTTCTTGTTTCCATATTATTTTTCCTTGTTGTTTTTCCTTGTTATTTTGATTTCGGCTACAAAGATAATGCTTTTATCATAGATACATAAAAGATGTCAGCTATACTTTAATAGACAATTTCTATCATTCCCTTACACGAGGGCTTACATAGAACTCCTATACATTAATCTTTTCTTTGTTTTCCTTTTCCTTTCTTGTTTAGTTTTCCCATCTTTGTAGTCAAAAGACGAAAATTCTATCAAGAATAAGTCTATTGGTTTTAATCTAACCTCTGAACAACATTGGAAGATAACACCAAACAGCCTTTAACGGCTGACGCTTCATTGTATAATGGGCAGCCTACCGACACAGGCTTATCGTGTCCAAGTGCTGGACTTACCTCTCGCACGCCCTCCATTTCTGATGATGTCAGGAATGGGGTGTCGGTAGAGAATGTGCCTGCCGGAAACAAGCAATGGTTCGTTCTACGCGTTTCGTATGGACGCATTGACAAAGCAAAGACCTTTGTAGAGGCAAAAGGAATGGAGTGTTATGTTCCTCTGCAATATAAAGAGATTAAGAAGCAAGGCAAGAAGCGAATCATCACCACCCCACTCCTCTCCTCTTTAATATTCGTCCATGCATCAGCAGAACACGTTGAAACTTTGCTCCACGACATCAAGGTAGTTGCAAATGAAAGCAGAGCCTTACTCAGCTACTACTTCAATCACACCATCCATAGCCAAGACAATCCTGACCGCAATCCACCACTAACTATACATAATGAAGCCATGAACAACTTCATCCGCCTCACCTCAATCAAGAATCCGCACATCATTCCCGTCACTTCTGATAACACCCAGCTCAAGTTGGGTGATAATGTTGTTGTGACGGTAGGCGAATTCAAGGGCATTCATGGCAAAGTGGCAAGAATTGCAGGGCAGCAGCGCGTAGTAGTTGAGTTGTTTGATGGATGCTTGGTGGCTACGGCGTATGTGCCGAAGGAAGCGATGAAACATCTTTAATTTAAATTTATTTATGGAAAATACATTATATATAATAGGAAATGGTTTCGATCTCCACCATGGATTAAATACTTCATATTTGAATTTTCGAAATTACTGTGCTAGTTTACTCCCATCATTATGGAGATTTTTATCAGAAATATATGGAGATGTGATAAATAACGATATGTGGTGGAGTGATTTTGAAAATATGCTAGGATGCGTAAATTATGATAATTTAGCACTATCAAACAATGGATTTGCTATAGGGGAGCAAAAAGTTCAAAATTTGTTTAAAGGTATGCTACCTCCACTCTTTGGTAAATGGATTAAACAAATTGGAGGAGATCCCCAAATAGACAAAGATCTCAATATTGATGCAGATGCACTTTTCTTTTCTTTCAATTATACCCTTGTTTTAGAAAGAACTTATCATGTTGACGAAAAAAAAGTATGGCATATACATAACTCTATCGATAATCCCGACAATATTATTATCGGGCATGATAGCGACGAAAGAAAACTATTTTCTACTTATTTAAGCAATAAAACAAACTATATTGTCAGTTCTGATTTTGTAGATAGAGTTAATCGTAAAATTGCACAAGGTTCCAAAAATGTAAAAATGATAATTGAGAATCACAAAGACCGATTTTTCGATGTATACTCCCAAATTAGACATATAGTAATAATGGGGTTTTCTTTTAATGAAATAGATATGCCTTATATTAAAGCCATAATTGAAGCAAATAAAAATGCCGCAGACATTGATTGGACGATATATTTCCATAGTAAAGGAGAAGACAAAGTTTTTATTCGTAAACTATTGCGAATAGGTATTGATTGCTCCAAAATAAATGCTCCTATTAATTGGTAGAATATTTAAATTAAGTAAGTGATCTAAATTATTTATATATATCAGTACTAATATGGTTCATTTTC
>URQS01000069.1 GCA_900550035.1 uncultured Prevotella sp.
TCGCTACCTTTTTGACCTCTGTGTCATCTTATGAGGGCGGTTGCGGATTTGAGGTTATAATTAATTTTTAACATTTGTCGTATGAATAAAAAATTTTTAGGCGCGTTGCTTATTGGTGCACTGACAGTGACATCGACTGGCACGCTCGTTTCATGTAAGGATTACGATGACGACATCACTAACCTGCAGAATCAGATCGACAAGAACGCTGAGGCAATCAAGAAAATCAATGAATTGATTGCTAAGGGTGGCGTTATTACAGGTACTACTTCTGTAGAAGGCGGTGTTAAAGTCACACTGAGCAACGGTAACGAATTCCTCATCAAGAATGGTGAGAAGGGTGCTGACGGTCTGAACGGTGCTTCTTGGACAATCGGTGAGGACGGCTTCTGGTACAAGGATGGTAAGAAGACTGAGTACAAGGCTCTTGGTAAGGATGGTGAACAGGGTCCTGCTGGTCCTCAGGGTCCTGCTGGTCCTCAGGGTCCTGCTGCTTCTGGCGAGAATGGCAAGTACTACGTACCTAACGCAACCACAGGTAAGTTCGATATCTACAAGGATGGTAAGCTCGTTGAGTCTACAAACATCAGCTTCCTCGCCTCTGGCGTTGTCACAGCCGTTAAGGATGATGCTAAGAAAACTCTTACACTCTTCGGTGTAGAGGGCGGTTCTGGTGAGAACAAGGCTGTTGTAATCTCAATGTCTGGTACTCTGAGCAGCCTTTCATATCGTCCGAGCCTCTATCTCGACGGTATCGAGACTATCGAGTATCCTTGGTTGAGTGGTGTAGCTATGAAGACCGTAGCTGCTACTGCAAGCAAAAACTTCCAGAATAAGGTTATCAAGGGCTTCTCTTGCAAAGACTATGTTGCTGATGCTACACAGCAGTTCGTTTACGGTCCGGCTTGGGCAGTAGAGTATGACGCAAGTCCTTGGAATGCTGCTGTAACTGAGGAGGATCTCGCTGGCTACAATGTTCTTAATCCTACTGCTATCTACAACACACGTGCTGCTGTAGCGGCTTTGGGCGCAGTAACATCTCCGGCATACGCATTCCCTGGTAAGGATGGCGGTAAGAAGTTGTTCTCTATGAACAATGGTACTGGTGTCCTCACTACAGGTTTGCAGATTCAGAATCCTGACAAGTTTACAAACGAGACTCCGACAAACGGTGTAAGAAACGATGTTAACACTGTTGCTCTCCGTGTTAAGAACAGCGAGGGTACAGAGGTTGTTGCTGACTACGCTCTCGTTCAGCCTGAGAAGACTGTTATCGACGGTATGGTTTGGAGCCAGGAGGCTAAGTGCATCGATGAGAATGCTAAAGAGAAAGTTCGTACTGGTGACGAGGATTGCGGATACTTCCGTGGCGAGTTGACTCACGTTTGGACTTCTCCTGTGAAGGCTCTTCAGGATGTACGTGGTGCTGCCTTGAGTCTCTACTATGAGGATGAGGTTGGTGTTGATTTGAGCAAGTATGTAGCTGTACGCTTGGTTAAGTCAAAGAACCTTAAGAAGAACGAGACTCCTGAGTATATCACAGTTTCTCCGGAGGAGGCTCTTCAGTGGGGCTTGACATTCCACTATAACATTGTTGACTACAAGCTCGATACCAACGAGACTTCTGAGTCAATGTTCTTGAAGAAGATCAACGCTAAGGATACAGACGGTAAGTTCCGTGCTCAGAATGTTAAGGAAAATCTGGCTATCGGTGAGGCTGCTAACGCTTCTGTAGGTCGTATGCCGTTGGTACAGGTAACTGTAACTAATGACAAGCACGCTGTCGTATTGGATGGTTATATCCTTCTCTACATCACTAAGTATGCTAATGCAAACGGTAAGAACGACAAGTGGGCAGTACAGGAGACAACATTCGATCCTTGCAATGCCAACGAAGTATTCACTACAACTTGGGATCAGTTCAACGACCTTATGCTTACTCAGTATCTTGACATGACCAAGGAGACATTCGATCATCAGTATGGTCCTGATTTGTTAACTGATGGCATCACAATGGCTCAGTTCGCTGACTATAAGGATAAGGGTGAGCAGGAGCCTAATATGAACGCTTTGGGTACTGTAACCTTTAAGGGTAATGTTGAGGGTAATACCAACCACACATGGCAGTGGACAATTCCTGCTGAGGAAATTGAGGCTAAGTTGCACCACAGCAACGAATACACATTCACAACATGGGTTCGCTTCAAGGCTGTCGACAAGAAGTCTGCTAAGTATCCGTACATCTACGTTAAGTTGACTGCTAAGGTTAACAACAAGAAGACCAACACTTACGCATTCGGCAACAAGAATGCTAACTATTGGTTTGATGCTGAAACAGGTGATGATAATGGTTGGAGTGCAGTTGTATTCGATGTTTTGAATCCGTTTGACGGAGGTGACATTACAATGTTCAACAGAAGTGTACGCTCTACATTGACTTCACATACTGTTAAAGTTGATGGTGTTAATGTTGAAATGAATATTGAGCGTCTGAAGGACGCAGCTGGTAAGGTTCAGGAGAATCACAGATACTACTTCGTACCGAAGGAAGTGAACATTACAGCACTTAACGGTACAAAGTATACTCTGACTCCGAAGCATCCGACAGAAAATCCGTACTATGACAAGATTTTCTGCAAGTATGTAGATACTGACAAGCACAATTATTCAGAAGCTGCTTCTGTAATGGAGAAGTGCGCTATTGATGCAAATTCTGGCGCTTATGCAAACTCTGCTCTTTATGCTGTAGCAAATGGTGAATACACCAAGATCGCAACAATTGATAAGACAACTGGTTTGATTAAGCTTATCAACAACGAACAGTGTGACGATGTGCTGAACGCTATTGGTTATGAGAAAGACCATAAGAATATCAATAAAGAGATGCGTGCTTTCGTTGGCATAGTAGCTGCAACTAGCTGTGATGTTGTTGAAAAGACAACTGACAACGAGTTCTTGGTAAGCTGGCAGCGTCCTATCAATGTTGAGAAGTTGGCTGATGTAGCAGTTGACGCAAATACAAACGGCAATATCATCAACTTGATTGACATCTTGAAGATGTACGATTGGCGTGGTCCTGTAAACGGCAAGATGTATGACGGCAACGAGTGGTTCTGGGCTTACTATGGCGTAAATGCTATCACCGTCAACACAGACCCGAAGGCTGTTCTTACAAATATGCACAATGGCTCATCATTCAAGCATCTGAGCGAGGTAACTACAGAAGCTGAATTGTACACATTGTTGCCTAATGGTTCGACAATGAAGGGTGAGCACAAGTTCACATTCAACTTGTCAAGCTACAACAAGAAGGATCGCAATGCCGCTTTGGTACAGAAGATGACAAATGGAGCTAAGGACTTCGGTCGTCTCTACTACACCAACAATGGTGACAATGTAACAGAGTTCGATGTTATCATCCCTGTAACTTTGAGCTACACTTGGGGCGATTTCGTTACCAATGTTACTATACACATCAACCGTACACTCGGTAACTAATAAAAATGTGTATAATATAATTCTATATAAGCTCTAATTTGAGGGTGTGCCTATAGAGCAGGCACACCCTCTTTTACTTTAAATGACAATCAATATGAATAAGATTACTTTTCTTCTACTCGCCTCTATACTGATAGGCTTTACTGCTTGTTCCTCACGTAAGCAGTCGCGTAACGAAGAGGTGGCGGAATTCAGATCGCAGTTGACTATAGAAGATACTACGACGATGTTAAAACTATGTGATGACGCAATGGAGGCATTAAAAGCAAAGAACATCGACAAGGTATTGGCTTCATTGTGTGAATATAATGATTCCACTAAGGAGGTAAAGCCGTTAAGCACGGAGACTGCACAAAGATACCGCCGCCAATTTACGATGTTCCCCGTGTTGAGCTATGAGCGCAAGTACTATTCATTCCAACTTGAAGGATGTAACGATGTGAAATATGAAGTTGTTTTTGCTACTGCGGAACAGGCTGGAACTGATGAACCTGCCAAGACTGCATACATGTTTAACCCTGTCAAGATAGACGGTCAATGGAGGTTGTGCGTAAAAACTGCTGACGAGGAAATCGACAAAACAATGCATTAGAATAATTCAAAACGATTATGAAAAAAATATTATCATTTCTGCTATTGCTCCTATCTTTAACATCTCATGCCCAAGTGGTAAAGCAGGTTAAATTTGACTTTACGTCACCAGCAAACTTGAATCTGCCCACTGCTTTGGATACAGAGATAACGACATACACTTGCACTTTGGGCAATATCAGCATTTCTTTTGAAAAGGGTGCTATATTGACGGGTGTGCATTACTATCAAAGCGGCAGTATCTATCTTTTAAAAATAGCGACAAGTTGCAAAATGCATATTACCGGTTTGAATGATGCAGCAATCAAGTCTGTTTCATTTGAAGCCTTGAATTTAGGCGATTTAACAGTTGTATCAGGACAGGCTGGAGATTGGGATGAACTTGCTGAAGTATGGAATTGTGGAAATGATAATAGTATTAATAAGGTATCATTTAAAGACAATGGAACCGCTGCTGTTATCAAGTCAATAATTGTCACGTATTCAGACGCAACAGATGTGCTGACTCCTTCACCATACCAACAGAATATTAACGTCTCTTCTTTCAAAGATTTGAAAATTAATTTTTCTTCTTCTATGAAAAGAGTCGGGACACAGGCCATAAATATGGTAAATAGCTCTAATAGCTATCCACTTTCTGTTTCGGTAAATAATTCTGTGGTTACATTATCGTCAACTAAAACTATTACGACAGATGGTACATATACGCTCTCTATTCCAGCTGGATATTTCCAAAATGCAGAAGGCTATCGCAACAAGGCTCTCACCTACACAATTGTGGTTAACACCCCTAAGAACACGCTCAATTATGTAAGTGTGAATCCTACGGAAGGAGAAATCGAAAAGTTGACAAGTCCGATAATGTTGTCATTTGGCGAAAATCTCAAGAATTTCTCGGCAGAAGTAATGATGTATAAGGACGGCATGGAGTTCTCACCTGTCACAATCGCAAGAAGTGCGGACAACGGTGAGGTTGCCATGTTGTCGTTCGACATTCCGCAGGGAATTTCCGAAAAGGGCATCTACACTATCAAGGTACCGGAGAAGACCATTTACAATTTGTTGGGCAAGATATACAATCCGGCATTCACACTGACATATAAGGTAGGTTACAAGCCCGTGCCTGTAGACTCGGAAACAATGAAGAAGGCCAAGGCATTGCTTAAGAAGTCTGGCGTAGGTTATCCTGCAGCTAACAGCGAAAGCCGCACCACTCTTACCGCCCTGACAACTGCCGAAGAAATACCGACTGATGAGACCTTACAGAAGGCAATCGACGCATTCTATAGCGAGACCAATGTGGAGATACCGACATTAGGCAATTGGTATTACATTTCAAACGTTGGAGCAACAGGTTCTCCTCTGTATGTTACAGCCAAGAACAACGAGCTTGGATTAACCACCGACAAATCGAAGGCTACAGCATTCGAGGTGGTTGAGCCTATGCTGTTCAAGACAGTCAACGGCAAGTATCTGTTTACCGGAGGTATTGAGGACAATGCCGACAACAAGACAATGACTCTTGCAAAGATGGCTGTAGCTGGCGTGAATGCCGAAAAGCTGTTTGGCTATTTCTCCATCTTTGGCTACTACAAGACCAATAAGTCGGGAGAGATAAAGAACGCCTATGCATCAATTGACCGTTCTAACATGATCGTTTCAACAGATGATGACGACAACGCACCAGTATTCAACGACACCTATTCTGGAGCGTTTGCGTTTACGGCGACTACAAAGCCAAGTGAGCAGCCTATTGCCATAGACATGACCTGCACTGTCTCACCCGCTACAGTCACTGACGCTAACACCACTCTGACCCTCACGTTTACTGATGCCAATACTATCAGCATAAACAGCCAGACTGAAGCCAAACTCTGCACAGAGGAAGGCACCACAATTCAAAGCCTTGACCTCCGTGTCAACGAGACTTTGGCCAATGCTCTTACTGTCAACGTAGGCAACTTGCAGGATGCCAAGTATAAAATATTGATTCCTGCTGGTTATGTTAGCTACACCAGTGAAGGCACGAAATATGTCAACAATGAGTTGCAGGTGATGTTTGAGGTTAAGAAGGGTGGTACTGTAGACCCAACCCCGTCAGCAGAATTCAACTATACTTACGCTGGATTCCTGTATTATCCTGCTGATGACAAGGTTAAGGATGTGGACTTGAACAAATTTACCATTGGTAATGCCCATTACAACTATCCAGAAGAGCCGCAGGGCTTGATGGTTGATGAAACTAAGGAGATACTCCTTGTAAAGGAATTCTCGGGAGATGTGATTCGTCGCGGTCATTTCAAGAAAGTAGCTTCTATTCCAACCGATCCTTACAGCCCCGAAGCATATCAGATAGAATTTGATACACCGATTGTTGAAGGCGAGCTGAGAGCTGGCACTTATATCTTTGTCATCCCGAAAGCGACATACGGTGATTACAATTTTGGCAAGTACTTGAAGAATCCTTCTTCAGTTAAGGCTTCTGATTGCTACGTCAATACAGAGGACCGATTCTCGTTCAGTGTTGACAACACCGCCACAGGCATCCACGGTGTAACAACCGGTGACAACGTGGAGAAGAAAATCTACACACTCCAGGGCATTCGCGTAAGCAAGATGACCACACCGGGAATATACATCGTCAACGGCAAGAAGGTGGTGAAGAGAAGAGAGTAATAACAACAATTTTAAAATAAAAGACAATGAAAGCAGTAAAAACTATTATGGCAGCTGCCCTGCTCGGAATGAGTACGACAGCTATGGCACAGGCCACTTATCTTGAGGCTAATGGTGACACCACTGTTTTTAAGAAGCATGTATTTATGCAGCTTCAGGGTGGTGCTCAGTACACTCTGGGTGAGGCTAAGTTCGGCGACTTGATTTCTCCGAATGTGCAGTTCGGTCTTGGCTATCAGTTCAATCCGTGGTTTGGCGCTCGCATCGCTGTCAACGCATGGCAGAGCAAGGGTGGCTTCAACGGCAAGATTAGCGACGGAACAAACGGTAACATCGTTTACCAGTACAAGTACGTAGCTCCTACCGTTGACTTCATGTTCAACCTCTCGCAGGCTTTCTGTGGCTACAACCCGCACCGCGTGTTCAACGTTACAGCCTTCATCGGTGGTGGTGCTAACATCGCATTCAGCAACGACGAGGCTCAGAACGTAGCTGCAAGTGGCTATAAGATGCAGTATCTCTGGGATGGCACTAAGGTACGCCCGGTTGGTAAGGCAGGCTTGGCACTCGACTTCCGCCTCTCTGACGCCGTTTCGCTCGGCATCGAGGGTAACGCCAATCTGCTTAGCGATAAGTACAACTCAAAGAAGGCAGGCAACGGCGACTGGTACTTCAACGCACTCGCTGGTATAAAGATCAATCTCGGCAAGAGCAAGAAGAGCCATCCTTATCAGGAGCCCGTTCAGCCGGCACCGGTTGTAGAGAACAAGTATGTTGAGCCAACACCAGCTCCTCAGCCGGAGGTGAAGAAGGAGAAGGAGGAAATCCGTCGCGATATCCACTTCAAGATCAACTCTTCTGTAGTCAACCAAGTTGGTAAGGACAAGATTAAGGAGCTTGCCGACTTCATGAAGAATCATGAGGACGCTAAGCTTACCATCGTAGGCTATGCCGACAAGAACACAGGTACAGCAGCTTACAACAAGCGCATCTCAGAGCGTCGTGCACTCTCTGTATTCAACATCCTCACAAAGGAGTATGGCATCCAGGCACATCGCATCAGCTATACATTCAAGGGTGATGTTGAGCAGCCGTTTGCATCTAACGACGACAACCGCGTAGCTATCTGCGTTGGTACTGCTGAGTAAACAAATATGACAAATCAAATCGTAGATTTCAATTCTTCGAAGTCCGGATCTTCCGTTTGTGTGTGAACATAAACTGAGGCATCCGGACTTTTTTTGTATTTCTTCCCGTATTACAGAATTTTTAGCTAAATTTGCAAGAGACTAATCACATAATATAATTTCATCACAAATGACACAGGAAGAAAAGACACAGATAGAGGAGCGCATCGTTGATGTGCTGAAGACCGTTTACGACCCCGAAATCCCCGTCAATATATACGATCTCGGACTCATCTATAAGATTGATGTCAAGGACGACGGACATGTTGACATCGACATGACATTCACTGCACCGTCGTGCCCCGCCGCCGACTTCATCCTTGAGGACGTGCGCCTGAAGGTTGACTCGCTCGAACACGTTAAGTCGTCGAACGTCAACCTCGTGTTCGAACCCGAATGGGACCAGAGCATGATGACCGAGGAGGCTCGCGTAGAGCTGGGGTTCGATTAGAATGTTGAATGTTGAGTGTTGAATGTTGAATTGGTCGGCTTCGCCGATTGTGAATTGTTCAATTTTGAATTGATTGGCTTTGCCGATTTTGAATTGTTCAATTTTGAGTTTTGAGTTTTTCCCAATTCCAAACTCATAATTCTTAACTCCTAACTCGTAATTCGTAACTCCTAATTCCTAATTCCTAATTCGTAACTCCTAATTCGTAACTCCTAATTCCTAATTCCTATGAAGAATGTATATTTCCTCTCAGACGCCCACCTCGGGTCGTGGGCTATAGAGCACAGCCGCACTCAGGAGCGCCGGCTTGTGCGTTTTCTTGACTCGATAAAGACCAAGGCACGTGCAATATATCTGCTTGGCGACATGTTCGACTTCTGGTATGAGTGGCGTTATGCAGTGCCCAAGGGCTACACGCGCTTTCTCGGCAAACTGTCGGAGCTTACCGACATGGGCGTTGAGGTGCACTACTTCACGGGCAATCACGACATTTGGTCGTACGGTTATCTGCACGACGAGTGCGGAGTGATAATACATACGCGTCCGGAGACGGTGGAGATATACGACAAGGTGTTCTATCTGGCGCACGGCGACGGACTGGGCGACCCCGACCGCAAGTTCAAGTTCATAAAGCGTGTGTTCCACAACCGCCTCTGCCAGGTGCTGTTCAGCTCGCTTCATCCGCGCTGGAGCATGTGGTTCGGACTGACATGGGCAAAGAAGTCACGCCTTAAACGTGTCGATGGCAAGGAACCGCCCTACATGGGCGAGCAGCGCGAGCACCTCGTGTTGTACACCAAGCAATACATGAAGACCCATCCCAACGTCGACTACTTCATGTATGGCCACCGCCACATCGAACTCGACCTCATCCTCTCGCGCAAGTCGCGCATGATGATTCTGGGCGATTGGATTACGCAGTTCACGTACGCGGTGTTCGATGGCGAGCACATGTTCCTCGAAGAATACGTTGAGGGCGAAAGCCAACCGTGATTTATAGTTGAGAGTTGAGAATTGAGAGTTATGTATTCCCCTTCCCTACATGAATAATATTAAAATGATTGTCAATCATTGTCACTATTGTCGTTAAATACAAAATTATCATGCCTCTTGTTTTTTTAACGACAATGTTCGACAATGTTTGACAATAAGACAATCGATATTATCTGTTGCGCACATAATTTATAAAATTGTCAATCATTGTCACTATTGTCGTTAAATACAAAATTATCAAGCCCCTTGTTTTAGAACGACAATGTTTGACAATGTTTGACAATAGGAAGAGCAAGATTATCCGTTGCGCACATAATTTATAAAATTGTCAAGCATTGTCAATATTGTCGTTAAATACAAAATTATCATGTCCCTTGTTTTTTTAGAACGACAATGTTTGACAATAGGAAGAGCAAGATTATCCGTTGCACTCATGAATATTATAGAAATTGTCGAACATTGTCACTATTGTCGTTAAATACAAAATTATCATGCCTCTTGTTTTTTAGAACGACAATGTTCGACAATGGTTGACAATAGGAAGAACAAGATTATATGTTGCACTCATGAATATTATAAAAATTGTCAATCATTGTCACTATTGTCGTTAAATACAAATTTATCATGTCTCTTGTTTTTTAGAACGACAATGTTCGACAATGGTTGACAATAAGACAATCGATATTATCTGTCGCACTCACAATTTATAAAATTGTCAATCATTGTCACTATTGTCGTTAAATACAAAAATATCATGCCTCTTGTTTTAGAACGACAATGTTCGACAATAGGAGGAGCAATATTATTCATACAACATAGCCCAGAGCCGAGCGGCCCTGGGCTATGTCTTTCTGCCCCAGTTGGGGCGTATAGTTTGTGAGTTATTACAGAGCGAACTTGTAGCCCAGTGTGAGCTGGAATACGCTGTTCTTTGAGTCAGAGCCATCCATAATCTTGCTTACGCCGAGGTTGTAGCGAGCGTCGATAACGAAGTTGTTGATTTCGTACGAGAGACCTACAGGAATAGAGAAGTCAACGCTCTCAATACCGTCGAGATCGGTAGTAACCTTAGTGCCACTCTTTTCGACAGAAGCCTTGCTTGTTACGTTGAAGCCAGGCTGGATACCGAGCTTAACAGCCAGACCATTAGCAACGTAAACGTTGGCAAGGATAGGAACGTTGAGATAGTCGAGCTTAACGGTAGCGTCATAACCTTCTACCTCGCCCTTGCATCCCTGCATAGAGTAGAGAGCACCTGCCGAGAGACTGAAGATGTCGCTAACCTGATATTCGAACTCTGCACCGGCAACAGCGCCTACGCGGATGTCACCGTCACCCTTAGTCACGTTAGCCAAACTAAGACCAACCTTAGGCTGGATTGTGACTGTACCTACTCTGTGCTGTGCGAATGACGATACTGTAGCTAACGCCATTACTGCCATAAGAAATAACTTCTTCATACCAAAATGTGTTTTATTAGTGAATGATTAGTTGCTTTAGAGGTGTCGTTGCAAAGTTATGGCAAAAATGTATACAAAGCAAGCGTTTTTTATGTAAATATGCATCATTTTATCTATAATATTGGTCTTTTTGTAGATTTTTATTTGTAAGTTTGTACAATTATGGCAAAACAACAAACTTCAGTGCGCAATCGCACCAATACCGACCTGCGCGAACCGCGTCGCTACAAGGTGATAATTTACAACGACGACTTCACCACAATGGAGTTTGTCGTTCACGTCCTCAACACCGTATTCTATAAGAGTCAGCCCGAGGCTGAAGCCCTCATGCTCGACGTGCACGAACGAGGCAGTGCCGTAGTGGGTGTATACAGCTACGACATAGCCACATCGCGTGTGTGCAAAGCCACCATGATGGCACGTGAGCAGAACTTCCCCCTCCGACTGGAATGCAAACCTGAATAAGGACGTTTGTTTTTATCTTCAACCAAACAAGTAGAAACTTTGAAAAATAGCAATAATACAGCCGCTGCCATGCGCATGGCAATAGAGTCGTGCGACACATGGCGCCACGAGTTTGTGACACCCGAACACGTGCTTCTCGCCGTCAGCCGTCAGGAGCCGTTTCAGGATGCCTTGCTCGATATCAATGTCGACCCCGAGGAATTTTCGGCTGCCATAGGCGAATATCTTGACAGTATCGACCGCGTGCCCGATGGCGTGCGCTACACCATCGAAGGCTCGCACCAGTTCTCCGAGATGATGACCCTCGCCGTGCGGCAGGCACAGTATGCCGACATCGACGTTGTCGACGTGCCACAGCTCGTAGCCGCCATGCTTATGCTTGAGGAATCGCGTGCAGCCTACGAGCTCAATCGCTTTATAGGCGACAACCAAGGCGATTTCATGGCGTCGCTCGTGAGCTACTATGATGCGCAGGAAGCCATCGACAATGGTGAGGCAGTGGAAACGACTACCGAGTCGCGCCGCCAGGCATGGCGAGAGTTTGTGACGTGCATATCCGACACTTACACCCAGCACAATCCGCTCATCGGACGCGAGGACGAACTGGAGCGCACCATACAGGTGCTGTGCCGTAAAGACAAGAACAATCCGCTGCATGTCGGCGAGGCAGGTGTCGGCAAGACAGCGCTGGTATACGGACTGGCAGCACGCATTGCTCGGGGCGATGTGCCCGACCGCCTCAAGCAGTCGCGCATATACATGATGGACATGGGCACGATGATAGCAGGTGCACAATTCCGTGGCGACTTCGAGAAGCGCATCAAGCAGGTGATGGAAGGACTCACCGCTGAGGGTCACGCCATACTCTACATCGACGAGATACACAATATGGTTGGGGCAGGACGCTCGGGCGGCGACGCTTCGCTCGATGCCTCCAACATGCTCAAGCCCTACCTCGAAAGCGGCGAGATACGATTCATCGGCTCTACTACATACGACGAATACAACCGCTATATAGCCAGCCAGAAGTCGCTGGTGCGCCGGTTCCAGCAGATAGACATCGCCGAACCGTCGATTGACGACGCCGTGCGCATACTGGAAGGCTTGCGTCCGGGCTACGAGAAGTTCCACGGAGTGAAGTTCGCTACGGGTGCCATGGAGTTTGCCGTGCGCCAGACTGCCCGCCACATCAGCGACCGCTTCCTGCCCGACAAAGCCATCGACCTCATCGACGAGGCTGGCGCCTATCGCGAGACGCATCCCCTCACCACTCAGAAGCGCCAGACCGTCGACCGCCGGTTGATGGGCGAGATACTTGCCAAGATGTGCAAGATTGATGCTGCCGCGCTGCGCGACACCAGCAATGTGGCGTTGCAGACATTGTCGGACGATATGCGTGCCGAGATATTCGGACAGGACCGTGCCGTGAACGAGGTGGTTGAGGCTGTGCAGATGGCAAAAGCCGGACTGGGCGACGACGACAAACCGATGGCGTCGCTGCTGTTCGTGGGGCCCACGGGTGTGGGCAAGACCGAGGTGGCACGCACTTTGGCTCGACAGTTGGGCGTAAATCTGGTGCGCTTCGACATGAGCGAGTATGCTGAGAAGCACGCTGTGGCGAAGCTCATCGGTGCTCCGGCAGGATATGTGGGCTACGAGGACGGCGGACAACTGACCGCCGCGCTGCGCAAGTCGCCCAACTGTGTGCTGCTGTTCGACGAGATAGAAAAGGCACATCCCGACATATTCAACATCTTCCTTCAGATGATGGACTACGCCACGCTCACCGACAACCATGGTCAGCGAGCCGACCTGCGTGGCACCATCATCATAATGACATCCAACGCCGGCGCCCAGTATGCCTCACGTGCAAGCATCGGATTCATGGGAGGGGTGTCGCGAGGCGAAGCAATGCTTGCACAGGTGAAGAAGACATTCAAGCCCGAATTCATCAACCGACTCACCGACATCGTAGTGTTCGGCGACATGACACGCCAGATGGCGTCGCTCATCCTCGATAAGAAGCTCGCCAAGCTGCAGCAGAAACTTACAGCCAAGAACGTGACGATGCACCTCAGCGACTCGGCACGACAACTGCTACTCAATCGTGGCTTTACGCCCGAGTACGGAGCACGCGAAATCGACCGCGTCATCGGCTCGATGCTCAAGCCGTTGCTGATGCGCGAGATGCTCTTCGGAAGTCTGAAGAAGGGTGGAGAGGTGTCAGTAGACGAAAGCAATGGGCAATTGGTTATCTCCTCGTCAACTTGTCTCCTCGTCAACTCGTCAACTAATAAAAAATGATTTACAGAATAGATAAAGAACTGATATTTCCGCGTCCAGTCGACGTAGAGCCCGACGGACTGCTGTGTGTGGGCGGCGACCTTAGTATCGACCGCTTGCTGCTGGCATATAGCAACGGCATATTCCCGTGGTATTCGTTTCGCGACGAGAAGGAGCCGTTGTGGTACTGTCCGCAGCAGCGCTTCGTCATCTTCCCCGACGAGATACACGTGTCGCACTCTATGCGCACGCTGATTAACAAGGGAGTGTTTGAGGTGTCGATGGGCGAGTGTTTCGACGGAGTGATAAGCGGATGTGCCGCTGCCGGCGGTCGCAACGTGCATGCCGGTGCATGGCTGGGCGACGAAATCATACGTGCCTATACCGAATTGCATCGCCAGGGTTTCGCGCAGAGCGTGGAGGTGTGGCAGGACGGCAAGCTGGTGGGCGGACTGTATGGCGTAACAATTGGACGCGCATTCTTCGGCGAGAGCATGTTCTCGCTCGTGCCCAACGCCAGCAAGCTGGCATTGATATTCCTTGCCGACTTCATGCGTGAGCATGGCGGCTCGCTCATCGACTGCCAGTTTGAGACTCCTCACCTCAAGTCGATGGGCGGACGATACATCTCCTATAAAGAATATATGGATATAATCAGCCGCGACTGATTATATCCATCATTTTTCTGAACCTCCACCACATCATTATGCCGGCACTTGTAAGTCCGAAGGGGAACGCCATCCACACGCCAACGAGTCCGTAGCCCAGCACGAATCCGCACAGATAGCCTACGGGCAGCGAAATGACGAAGAAGGCTATGAAGGCAATCACCATGAGCGGCTTCACGTCGGCTATTCCGCGCAGCGCGTTGGCGTAGTTTATCTGCAAGCCGTCGCCAAACTGATAGATGAAGAATGGCAGCATAAGCGACAGCACCGATGCCGACACCTCAGCCGAGTCGGTAAACCATGAGCCAATATCTTTGCGCAGGAGGAATATTATGCCTCCCAACAGCACCTCAAGCACCACCATCAGTCGCAGTCCGGCGGTCACTACGTGGCGCGTATTGAGCGTGTCGCCCTGGCCGTGGAAGTAGCTTGTGCGCACAGCCACGGCAGCACCGAGTCCGTAGTACACCATAAACGTAAACTGAGATATGGTGGACATCACCTGATGCGAAGCCAAAGCGATGGTGCCAAGCCATCCCACCATGATGATAGACAGCGAGAACGAGGCTGTCTCCATACCCATCTCAAGCGCAATCGGAGTTCCGAGCGTGCTCAGTCGTCGCACCAATTGGCGCGACCATCCGAGGCTGAAGAATCCCTCACGATATTGTTGCATACTGCGTTTGCAGAGGAATACAGCGAGGAATATGCCCACCATGACTATACGGGAGATAAGAGTTGACACACCGGCACCCACAACGCCCATCTCGGGCATTCCCATCTTACCGTATATCAGTATGTAGTTGCCGATGATGTTGAGCAGATTGCCCGACAGGAGTATCCACATCGACGTGCGCGTCTCGGTGATGCTGTCGGTGAATTGCTTGAAAGCGTTGAACAGCATGACAAAGGGCAGCGACGCAAGCAGCACCAAGTAGTAGGGCCGCATGTAGGGTAGGAGTTCGTCGGGTTGGCCGATGTTGGCAAGATTGAAGTACAGTATGGTCAATGCCACCATCATTATCACCGCTGCTAAGGTGTTGGCAAGCAGTGAGCAGCGCAAAGCCTGACCCGCTTCTGCCAGCTGTTTGCGTCCGAACAGACCGCCCACAATAGGCGTAAGGCCGTAAGAGAATCCCGTACCGGTGATGATTACGAGGTTCATGATGTTGTTGACGAACGAGGCAGCACCGAGTTCGCTGGTGCTATGGTGGCCCACCATCATGGTGTCGGCAAAACTAAGAATAATCATTCCCAGCTGACCTATCATGATAGGAATGCCAATGGATAGCAGCGTGCGGTAGTGGTTGTTGTATTGTGAAGTCATTACCAGAATTTGTTCTGTTGTTCGTTATATTCGAATCCTGCAGCGGCCAGGCGGTCGATAATTTCTTTCTTGTCAACGTGGAGGTCGTCGCACAGAGCGTCGAGCGACGGATAGATGTCGCGCAGACGCATATTGATGACGCTGAAGAGCATCATCGGGTCTTTGGGTAAGTCAAGCATGATTTGAAAAAAAATTTATTTGTTCATTATCCTTAATACTGGGTGCAAAGGTACACAAACATTTTTTATTTAACGACAAGTGGCTTTATACATTTTTCTTTTAACGACAATAGTGACAATGATTGACAAT
>URQS01000070.1 GCA_900550035.1 uncultured Prevotella sp.
GTAAGTCGTAAACTGAGCGCCCCTTTTATATTGTTTTATCGGGATGCGATATTTTTACAGAGCGTCGATAACAGCGCAGATATCACCGAAGATACGCGGCAGTTCGCCGAGACCGTTGATGTGGTGATGTATGCCCTCAGCCTTGTACCACTCAATGAGCGGAGCTGTCTGGTTGTGGTAAACGTCGAGGCGCTTCTTGATAGTCTCAGCGTTGTCGTCCGAACGGCCGCTCTCCTGACCACGCTTTACGAGGCGTGTCATAAGCTCGTCCTCAGGAACGTCAAGCTCAATCATAGCAGCTACCTTGTGTCCACGCTCAGAAAGCATCTTCTTGAGAGCCTCTGCCTGCGGGATTGTACGGGGGAATCCGTCGAAGATTACGCCCTTGTGCTCCTTGCCGAAGCTGTCGTATACGCTTGCGAGGATATCAATCATAAGCTCATCGGGGATAAGCTGACCGTTGTCGATAAATCCCTTGGCTGTCTTGCCAAGCTCTGTTCCGTTCTTGATTTCGTTGCGGAGCACGTCACCAGTCGAGATGTGGTTGAAGCCATACTTCTCGATCATAAGGTCGCTCTGGGTGCCCTTGCCTGAACCAGGAGCACCGAAAATTACGATGTTCTTCATCTTTTTAACTTAAAAATAAATATGTACTGTTTGTTCTGTTGTTACTGATTAAGCAGTCGTGTCTATTCTTCCACCACTGTGTATATGTCCTTGAGGTTGCGTCCCTGTTGGTCGTAATCAAGTCCGTAGCCCACAATGAAGTCGTTGGGAATCTCGAACGCTGTGTAGCGTATGTCGAGTTCGGTCTCAAGACAGTCGGGTTTGAGCAGCAGTGTGCAGATGTGTATTGCCTCAGGCTGCTTCTCGGCGAGTTGGGCGAGAATGGCCTTCATTGTCAGTCCCGACTCGATGATGTCTTCTACGATGATGATGGTGCGGCCCTTGATGTCATCGTTGAGACCTATCAGCTGCTTCACTTTGCCGGTAGACGATGTTCCGGCATACGACGACATCTTGACAAACGATATCTCGGCAGGCACGGTTATCTCGCGCATCAGGTCGGCTGCGAACACAAACGAGCCGTTGAGCATTGCCAGCAGCAGCGGGTTCTTGTCTGCCATGTCGTTGTTGATACGGTCAGCCAGAGCCTTGACACGCTTCTTGATTTCTGCCTCGGGGATAGATGTCTTGAATGTCTTGTCTTTTATCTTTACTATACTCATTGGTTGTTGTCTGTAATTAGGTGCAAAGTTACTGCAAATCGGAGACAATACAAAATAAACTGAATGCTATTTCAGATGCAAAGAGTGGCCCATACGGTCGCGCTTTGTCTTGAGATAGCGCTCGTTATACTTGTTGGGTGTCACTTCGATGGGCACGTTCTCTACGATTTCGAGTCCGTAAGCCTCAAGTCCTACGCGCTTGGTCGGGTTGTTGGTGAGCAGGCGCATCTTGTGTATGCCGAGGTGGCGCAGCATCTGTGCACCGCAGCCGTAGTCGCGCTCGTCGGCCTTGAAGCCGAGATGTACGTTGGCGTCGACTGTGTCGTAGCCTTCTTCCTGCAACTTGTATGCCTCAATCTTGTTCATCAGTCCGATGCCGCGGCCTTCCTGCTGCATGTATACTACGACGCCTTTGCCCTCCTTCTCAATCATCTGCATAGCCTTGTGCAGCTGCTGGCCGCAGTCGCAACGCATCGAACCGAGTATGTCGCCAGTGGCGCACGATGAGTGTACGCGTACAAGCACCGGTTCGTCTTCGCTCCATTCGCCCTTGACGAGAGCCATGTGCTCCAGTCCGTTGCTCTGCTGGCGGAACGGGATGAGGCGGAAGTGGCCCCACTCGGTAGGCATGTCAACCTCTTCGCCAACCTCAATGATTGATTCCTTCTTCAATCTGTAGGTGATGAGGTCCTTTATAGTGATGATGCGCAATCCCCACTCCTCGGCCATCTTCTGCAGGTCGGGCATGCGGGCCATTGTGCCGTCGTCGTTCATGATTTCCATAAGTGCACCGGCAGGACGCAGTCCGGCAAGACGGCAGAGGTCGATGGTGGCCTCGGTGTGTCCGCAGCGGCGCAGCACGCCATTGTCCTGGGCATACAGCGGGTTGATGTGGCCCGGACGTCCGAATGTCTGCGGTGTCGATGCTGGGTCGGCGAGCGCCTGGATTGTTGCGGCACGGTCGGCAGCAGATACGCCGGTGGTGCATCCTTCAAGCTTGTCGACGGTCACTGTGAACGGTGTGCCAAGCATACTTGTGTTGTCGCTCACCTGGTGGGGCAGGTCGAGCTCCTCACACCTCGACAGCGTGATTGGTGCGCAAAGCACGCCACGTGCGTTCTTAAGCATGAAATTCACTTTCTCCGGAGTAATCTTCTCGGCTGCGATTATGAGGTCGCCCTCGTTCTCACGGTCTTCATCGTCAACGACGATTACAAATTTTCCTTCTTTGAAGTCTTTCACGGCATCCTCAATGCCGCTAAGTTTGAACTCTCCCATATTTCAGATGTTTAATGTGATTCTGTTAGTTATTTATTATAATGTGAGTCCATCGCGCTGGGCAATGGCACGTATTCTTTCGGTAATTATTTCGTTTTCGGCCTTTATCGTGCGCAGGTCGCGCAGCAGACGCAGGCGGTATCGCCACATGCGCATGTACAGTACGAAGCCCAATGGTATCAACGCTGCCGACACAATGTTGAGCCATTTGCGCTCGAAGGGTCGGGTGTGAGCCTTGACCGACATGATGGGGTAGACGCTCAGGTGGTTGATAATGGTGCGGTCGCGCGAGTTGCTGAGGTCTTCAATCACCTTCTCAAGCTGCTCGTATATGCCAGCTATGGCGTGGTCGGGCTCGTAGCGGAAGAATACGCGCACCCAGTTGGGCGCATGCTTCAGGTTGTGTTGCTCGGAATAGTGTGTCACCTCATCGCTTATTGCCATCAGCTTATAATAGTCTGAGGCATAGTCGGGGTCGTTGATTATCACTTCCTTGCGTGCCACATGTCGTTTTATGCGCAGTCCCAGGAATCGGCGCAAGAGGTCGGTGTATACCTCAACGTTGAACACTACGGAGTCGTTGGTGGCTTTGTAGGTGAAGAATATGGCCATAGGTATGAGCACCGTCGGCGCAAGTCCCAGTCCGAACCACAGCGTCCACATCTCCTTCTTGGCCATGGTCTGTCCGGTATTGTCGAGAATATAGAATACGATGAACACAATCACCGATATGAGCACCGGCAGACCAAGACCACCCTTACGGATAATAGCTCCGAGCGGTGCTCCAATGAAGAAGAACACCAGACAAGTCAGTGCAAGCGATATCTTGCTGAACCATTCTATCTCGTGCTGACGTATGATGCGGTCGCCGTCGGATGTCATCATCTGTTTGAAGTCGAGGTCGGTGGTGCGCGTTCGTACCTGCTGTTGGGCGTAGCTGATAGCGGCACGCTTGGCATCGGTATTCAGTTTGGCGAAAGCCGAGTCGACATTATATTTCGTTGTGCTGGCAAGTTTTAGCACGCGCAGCGAGTCCTTTTTCGACAACGACTTCATGCTGTATACCATACGAAGGTCTTCGTTATAGTAGGCGCGACCGATACTGTCGTATTGTGCTGTAATTGAGTCTTTGTCGTGTGTGATTTGTGCGAAGCCTTTGGCTTTGGCGTTGTTGGATAGACCTGCACCGTCGTTCATGTTGAAGTCGCCGTCGTAGTCGAGCAGTATGCGCTTGGCTGTAAACGACTCGCGACGATAGGGCACGGCGGCATTTCCTGCCAATTCCTGGGCCTGCATGTTCTCAAACCATTCGCCGTTCCACAGCGTCATGAGCAGGTGTTTCTTTTCTGCAGTGGCTTGAAGCATGCCCGAGTCGGCAAGAATGATGGCCTGGTCTTCGTACGAACCCGTCATACGATAAATCATGATACCGTATAGCTTGCCCGTATTCAGGTCTTTCTTTTGTACGTAAATGTTAGAGTTGGGGATGCCGTCATAAAAAATGCCTTCCGGAATCTCGAGCTCGGGGCTCTTCTGCTTCATCGACAGCAACATCATCATCAAATGCCGGTTGGCGTTAGGGCCGATGGTGTTCTGAAAGTAAAGCGATGTGAAGCATATCAGAATGCTGATGGCAATGAGCGAACGGAAAGCCTGCATCAACGAGATGCCTGCGGCTTTGATAGCTGTAAGCTCCGAGCTCTCGCCCATATTTCCGAATGTGATGAGCGAGGATAGGAGTATGGCCAATGGGAGAGCCTGCGGCACAAGCATCAGGCCCATGTACCAGAAAAATTCGGCAAGCACGTCCATCGACAAGCCCTTGCCTACGAGCGTGTCGATATAGCGCCACAGAAACTGCATCATCAGCACAAACTGGCAGATGAAGAAGGTTCCGACGAACAGAAGACCGAATTGCTTGGCTATGAATATGTCTAATTTCTTTATTCGAAACATTATATATATAGGTATATCGAATTGCAAAATTAGCATAAATATTTTATATACTATTACTTTTTATGTTTTTTTGCAGACGTGTCAGCGCAAAATACCTACATGTGATACGTCGTAGTGTTATACTCCGCTGGTGCGGCGCAGGCGTTCGAAGTTGTGGCTCCATGTGTCCTGCAGCCATTCGAGGTCGTCGGTTGATACGAAATCGGTGATGTGCAGCGTGTATTGTCCCGATAGCGAGCTGCGCTCCATGCGAATCTCCACAAACGATTCGTCGTCCTCGTCGTCCCACTGCCAGCGCACACACACGTAGCGCTCTTTGCACGTCAGCGTGGCTTGGCGTGTCTCGTGATGTCGCCAGTCGTCGCCCCAGGCAAACACAATGTGATTGCCGTCCATCGTCACCTCGTCGGCAATCCAGCGGTTCAGACCCTCGGCTGTGCCGATGAGCTGCCATACTATATTGCGTGATGTAGAGTTGAGCGAGTGTTCAATTTCTATCTTTTTCTTGTTCATGCTATAAATTTAAGTTACACTTTTGCGACTTCCGACGCCGCAAGGTTAGGTTATGTGTGTATTTATTGATGCTTTAATTGCCGAGGTGTAGCCTATTTTTTGCAAAGATAGCGCATATTTCATATATAACAGCATGAAATTGTGCCCTTTTTCATCTTTTCCAGCAAAAAGTTTAAAATTTTCTCTGAAAAATTTTGGAGTTAACAAAAAATGCATTACCTTTGCACCCGCAATCAAAACGATGGCGGGATAGCTCAGCTGGTTAGAGCGCATGATTCATAATCATGAGGTCCCCAGTTCAATCCTGGGTCCCGCTACACTTTTAGGGTTCACAACACAATGTGTTGTGAACCTTTTTTATTTCATTACTGTACAGTAAGATTTTCAAGAATCATTTTCAAATAGCACATCACTTGAATTTAAATAGCACATTAATATTTTGTGCGTTCCAACTTTTTTCATTAACTTTGCAAAAGTTTTGAAAAACAAACGACAAACCCCACTGCGCTTGTGGCGGAATTGGTAGACGCGCTAGACTTAGGATCTAGTGTCCTGCGACGTGAAGGTTCGAGTCCTTTCAGGCGCACTAAAAAATCCTAACTGCTTGAATATGAGCAGTTAGGATTTTTGCTTTTATAAAATTGCCAACATTTTGCCAACATAATTCATAATAATCAAGAATAATATCTGTCTTGCTGCTTGTAAATTGCAGCCGTTACTGCAATGCACCTCCGCCATCACTGCCATGTGATTCCATTCTATATATAATTATCTCCTTCCATAGTTAGAGTTGACTAAGGAAGGAGATGTTTTTTTTATAGAGATACTCCCATCACGCTGAAGCCCTTGGTAATAGTGTGACGTACGTTGTATGCAGTCGACGGGTTGATAAATAAACTTTAATAATAATTATTCTGTTCTTTTTACTTTCATATCAATATATTTTATATATTTGCATAATCAATTTGTAACGACAGACTACTAATTCTATTATTAAACTTAAATATACCGTTATGAACAACATCCCTTTAGTTTTTTGGCTGATTCCTATTGCCAGCGTTGTAGCATTGGGAATGGCATGGTTTTTCTTCCGCTCAATGATGAAAGAGGAAGAGGGTACTGACCGAATGAAAGAAATCGCCGAGCATGTCAGGAAGGGTGCCATGGCTTATCTGAAGCAGCAGTATAAGGTTGTGGCTATTGTCTTTGTGGTGCTTGCCATAGTGTTTGCCTTTATGGCTTATGTGCTGAAGGTGCAGAATCCGTGGGTGCCTTTCGCTTTTCTTACGGGCGGATTGTTCTCAGGACTGGCAGGCTTCTTTGGCATGAAAACCGCTACTTATGCTTCGGCGCGTACCGCCAACGGAGCGCGTACAGGTTTGGACAAAGGACTGAAGATTGCTTTCCGAAGCGGAGCCGTAATGGGCCTGGTAGTTGTAGGCCTTGGTCTGCTCGACATAGCCATCTGGTTTATCGTTCTGAATGCCGTCTACGAGGGCGAGTCGACTGCCCTTGTCACTATCACCACAACCATGCTTACCTTCGGAATGGGTGCTTCTACACAGGCGCTCTTTGCGCGTGTGGGTGGCGGTATATATACCAAGGCTGCCGACGTGGGAGCCGATCTTGTTGGCAAGGTTGAGGCTAACATACCCGAGGACGACCCGCGCAATCCTGCTACTATTGCCGATAACGTAGGCGACAACGTAGGCGACGTAGCCGGAATGGGTGCCGACCTGTACGAGAGCTATTGCGGTTCGATACTCTCTACAGCCGCTCTTGGAGCCACGGCATTTGCCATGAACGGCGACATGCAGCTGCGTGCCGTCATAGCGCCGATGATTATAGCAGCCATCGGCATATTCCTCTCGCTCATCGGTATCTTCATGGTGCGCACCAAGGAGGGCGCTACGATGAAGGAACTGCTCCATTCGCTTGGCTTGGGAACCAACGTCAGCGCCTGCCTTATAGCAGTTGCCACGTTCGTAATACTTTATATGCTTGGCATCGAAAACTGGTTGGGACTCTCGTTCTCGGTCATCAGCGGACTGATAGCAGGTGTCGTGATAGGTCAAGCCACCGAATATTACACCTCGCACAGCTATGTGCCTACGCAGAAGATAGCCGAAGCGTCGCAGACAGGACCTGCCACTGTTATTATAAAAGGTATAGGCACGGGTATGATTTCGACGATGATACCGGTTGTCACTATCTCGGTAGCCATTATGTTGAGCTATCTTTGCGCCAACGGTTTTGACATGTCGCTCTCGGCAAAGTCAATCAGCACCGGTCTTTACGGCATAGGTATAGCAGCTGTGGGCATGCTCTCTACTCTCGGCATAACGCTTGCCACCGACGCTTACGGTCCGATAGCCGACAATGCAGGCGGTAATGCTGAGATGAGCGGCTTAGGCAAGGAGGTGCGCGAGCGTACCGACGCTCTCGATGCACTCGGCAACACCACCGCAGCCACCGGTAAGGGATTTGCCATCGGTTCTGCCGCACTTACTGCCCTTGCCCTGCTGGCGTCGTACATCGAAGAGATAAAGATAGCAATGATACGTGCCGTGGACAACGGCAAGCAATATATCGATGCAGCCGGCAACGTGTTCGACCCGACGAATGCTTCGACCATCGACTTCATCGAGTTCTTCCAGGTGAACCTTATCAATCCTAAGGTGCTCGTAGGAGCATTCCTCGGAGCCATGGCAGCATTCCTATTCTGCGGACTGACCATGGGAGCCGTGGGTCGTGCAGCCGAGTCAATGGTGCAGGAAGTGCGCCGACAGTTCCGTGAGATAAAGGGAATACTCGAAGGCAAGGCTACGCCCGACTATGGCCGTTGCGTAGAGATAAGCACACGAAGCGCCCAGCGCGAGATGATACTGCCGTCGCTGCTTGCCATCATCATCCCGATTGTTGTGGGACTGGTGCTTGGAGTAGCAGGCGTACTTGGTTTGCTTACGGGCGGATTGGCTGCCGGCTTCACGCTTGCCGTGTTCATGTCCAACTCGGGCGGAGCCTGGGACAACGCCAAGAAGATGATAGAGGAGGGCAACTACGGTGGCAAGGGTAGCGAGAACCACAAGGCCACCGTCGTAGGCGACACCGTGGGCGACCCGTTTAAGGACACCTCCGGCCCGTCGCTCAACATCCTCATCAAGCTGATGTCGATGGTAAGTATTGTTATGGCAGGCTTGACAATTGCATTTCTTTAAAACGTAGAACCTTGTAGTTATATAAGATTATAACCTTGTATTAATATAAGAAAGGAACGCCGCAAGTATGTTTTCTCCTTAAAATCAGTTACCTTTGCAGGTAATATTGATTTTAAGGACAAAACATACAACAATACATATAAATAAACAACAAATGAAAAGACTACTACTATTATCTGCTACGACAATCCTTTCAGCGGTTATGTCGGCACAGACCGTGGAGCGTATGAACAATTTGAAGCCCGAACAGAAGTCGATGGCTGTCAGCCTGAAACTCACCGGCGAACTGTCTACCGACCGTAAGGGCGACTACCGACAAATGCGCGACCTTTGTTTCCAAGTTCGCGACATCGACCTCAGTGACGCTAAGAGCACTGACATTCCGAAGAATGCGTTCCATTCGCGCCACCAACTTCTCACCATCGCTTTGCCAAAGGTTCTGAAGACTATCGGAACTCAGGCGTTCTTCGCTTGCGACAAGTTGCAGAATATCACCATTCCGGCATCGGTAGAGAGTATCGGTGCAGCCGCATTCTCGGGATGTAAGGGTATGACCGAACTTACAATAGAGGGCGCTCCCGTAATAGGTGAATACGCATTTGCACGTCTGTCGGGTCTGAAGACCGTTAAGGTCAATTCGAAAGTGCCGCCAAAGGCTGCCGTTTCCTCATTCTACGGCGTAGAGCCGGGCAGCGTGAAGCTCATAGTTCCGAAGGGTTCGGAGAAAGCTTATATGAAGGCTGCAGGCTGGAGCCGATTCTATGCCGAGCCGAAGATGGCTAAGGAAGTGAGCGATCCGATGCTCTGTCTCACCCCAATGCCGCAGACTCTGACTGTTCAGAAGGGTGTTAAGGCGCTGAACGTGCAGACAGCTTGGAATATATTGCTTGACAAGAAGGATGACACTGCGTTGAACAATGAGGTGGAGCGTGCCCGCGAGATGCTCACTGGCCGTATCGGCAACATCGTAAACAGCCGCCAGCGTGGCATTCAGCTCGTTCTCTCACTCGACCAGTCGCTCGACGACGACGAGGCTTACACTATTACTGTAGACTCTAAGGGTGTGAACATCAAGGGCAAGACCGCTCGCGGTGTGTTCTGGGGACTGATGACTCTCGACCAGATTCTTCTTGGTTCGGGCAATAAGGAGTGTGTTGATGCCATTCCTCAACTCACCATCAAGGACACTCCACGCACTCATGTACGTGAATTGATGGTCGACCCTGCCCGTACATTCATTCCGCTCGATGAGCTGAAGGCTTTCATCCCCGAAATGGCTCGCTACAAGCTCAACGCTCTTCACTTGCACCTTGTAGACGACCAGGCTTGGCGTATTGGGATAAAGAAGTATCCGCAGCTTACTGAACAGGCTTCATCACGTTGGGGCCAGGACGACCTGCTGATGCCCTACAAAGGCTATTACACTCAGCAGCAAATGCGCGACTTGGTGAAGTTCGCCGCACAGTATCATGTTGAGATTGTGCCCGAAATTGAGATGCCCGGACATGAGGTAGCAGCCATCAGCGTGTTCCCCGAACTTACATGCCACCAGCGTCAGGTGCCTATCCGCACCACTTGTGGTGTTTCCAACGAGCTTCTTTGCCCGGGCAACGACTTCACATACGAGTTCTTGGGCAATGTGTTCAAGGAGATTGCCGACATATTCCCGTCTAAATATATCCACCTCGGAGGCGATGAGGCTGGCAATCCGGCGCTCGACTGCTGGACCGACTGTCCTAAGTGTCAGGCTCTGAAGAAGAAGCTCGGCATCACAACAACCGATCGTTCGGAGAACTGGAAGCTGCAGGGATATATGTTCGACCGTGTTATCGAACTCCTGCGCGACACCTATCACAAGACTCCGATGTTCTGGTATGAGACCGACTTCAAGAAGATTCAGCCGGGATGCGTCACCTTCGCTTGGCGCAACGGACTCACCGACAAGGCTCTGCAGGCTGCCGTTGAGAACAATGCACGCATCTTGCTCTGCCCAGGCGAGCACTGCTACTTCGACTATCCGATGGCTAAGGGCGATATGCCTGAAGTAAACTGGGGTATGCCCGTTACTTCGCTCAAGGCTACATACGCTCTCGACCCGGCTTGGGGACACGACAAGCAGTTTGAGGAGAATAATCTTTTCGGCGTAGCCGGAACTCTCTGGAGCGAGTGCATCACTACGCCCGAGCGCATATACTATCAGGCTTATCCGCGCTCAATAGCTCTAGCTGAGGCAGGATGGAGCCAGCAGCAGAACCGTTCGTGGGAGTCGTTCATCAAGCGCATGCGTCCGTTGGCTAAGGATATGATGCGCCGTGGAGTGACATTCTCGATGGAATACTAATAAACTTAAACGTTAATAATCAGGATGAACATCAAGACTGTAATCTTGTCATCGGCTGTCGTTATGGCAGCCATGACCACTAATGCCTTTGCCGCAAAGAAGACTGCGGCAAAGGTCAACAAGAATCTCACGGCTCAGATTGAAGCTGGAATGCAATCAATAACCGAGGATGCAGCGCGCGCTCACGTGTATTTCCTTGCCGATGACCTGCTTGAGGGTCGCCGTGCGGGCGAGCGTGGCTCGCGTATTGCCAAGCAGTACATCATATCGCAGATACGTCAGGCTGGACTGAAGCCTCTGCTCGGCGACTCATACGAACAGCCGTTTGAGGCGTGCGCAGTACAGAAGCTGAAGCGAGGTGTGCGCTACTATGTCAATGCCGACTCGATTGCTAATATAAAGAAAGGTGTATATCGGTCGATGGCGCTTAGCAATGTGCTCGCAGTATTGCCCGGCAAGAAGACCGACGAGTTTGTTGTGGTGGGCGCACATCTCGACCACGAAGGCGTGTACAACGACTTGGCTGGCGACAAGATATACAATGGTGCCGACGACAACGCTTCGGGCGTGGCTGCCGTGTTGCAGATTATGAAGGCATTTGTAGAGAGTGGAGTGCAGCCCGAACGTACAGTAGTGTTCGCTTTCTGGGACGGTGAGGAGTTTGGACTGCTCGGTTCGCAATACTTCACCGACCATTTCAGTGAAATGTCGAAGGTGAAGGGCTATCTCAACTTCGACATGGTGGGCAGCGGAACAAGCAGCAAGTATCTGATGTACTTCTTCACTGCGGCTCATCCCAAACTGGGCGAGTGGCTCAAGAACGACGTCAATAAATATCACTTCAGCACTTTCGAGCCCGACTATCGTGCTTGGGAGAATCCCGTTGGCGGCAGCGACCAGCAGTCGTTCCATCTGAAGGGAGTGCCTATCGTGTGGTTTCACACTGGCGGACAGCCTCACTACAACCAGCCTTCGGATGAAGCGTCGACCATAAACTATCCGAAGCTTACGGACATAACTCGCGCTTCATATCTCACAACTTGGCATTTGGCTAACGAGAAAGAGTATTAGTTGAGATTTGAAAGTTGGGAAATAATAAAGTTGAGAGTTGAAAGTTGGGAATTGAGAGTTATGATTACCATTGATAATTATATTCCTGAAATACAATCAGCTGTACATATCATAACTCTCAATTCTCAACTCTCAACTCTCAATTTTCAACTCTCAACTTTCAACTCTTAATTCTCAATTAGTAAAGCAGCATCAGTCCGGCAAACGCCGCCCAGCATATCATTCGTATAGGGTTTATTTTTAGCGCCATTGTACCAATGAGTGTGGCTGTGAAAATATAAATGCTGATGCCGAAATACCAGGGGTTTATTGACGGTGCCGAGAAATTTTCGCTGTTCATTAACAGAACTGCGGCGGCGGCAATAAGCCCCACTACTGCCGGGCGCAGACCCGACATGATGCTTTGCACCACCATTGAGTTCATGTATTTCATGAACAACCGACAAATCAGAATCATCAGAATGAACGACGGCAATACCAATGCCAGTGTGGCAGTAGCGCTGCCCAGCACAGCCATTGTCTCGCCCATGGCGGCATTGTGTACAGCAGTGTAGCCGCAATATGTAGCGGCGTTGATGCCGATGGGGCCAGGAGTCATCTGGCTTATAGCCACAATGTTGGCAAATTCGGCTGATGTCATCCATGCGTTGTGCGTCACTGTCTCGCTCTGAATGAGCGACAGCATGCCATAACCGCCTCCAAATCCGAACAGACCGATCTTGAAGAAGGTGAAAAAGAGTTTCAGAAATATCATTCGGTTGGTTTTATTAATAGTCCATACAAATATCCGCACATTCCTGCTGCGGTAAGAACGAATATCGGATTCACCTCAAGCAGCCATATAAGCAATGCGCATGCAATGGGAATCCAGCAGTTTATCCATGTGATATGGGCTGCACGGCCCATGCTGAACACCGGTGCGCATATCAAAGCCACTACAGCCGGACGTATGCCGTTGAATACGGAGCGTACCACTTCGTTGTCTTGAAACTGATGGAAGAACATGGCTATGAGCAATATTATCACGAACGACGGCAGTGCAACGCCCAATGTGGCGCACACGGCACCTCCCATCTTGCGCAGCTTGTAGCCTATATACACGCTCATATTCACAGCTAAAGCTCCGGGACACGTCTGTGCCACGGCTATAAGGTCGAGGAAATCCTTGCGATCCATCCATTTATGACGGTCTACTATCTCCGATTCAATCTGTGGAATCATAGCATAACCGCCGCCAAGAGTGAAAAATCCTATTTTAAAAAAGATACGGAATAAATTGATGTACATATAAAAACCATTCCATAAACAATAAGCCCCACTCCCAACGAGGAAGTGTCAAAATGGGAGTTATAGGAATTTAAGAAGAAGTTAATCCATCTACGATGAATGGAAGTTAACAGACAAATGCTTTGTTTTCAGCAATCTATACATATGTCCGCTAACTTCTGTTAACTACGGGCAAAGCCCAAACTTCCTATAACTTCTATTTTGACACACCTCCTCTCCCTACTGGGGAGAGGTTGGGAGTGGGGCTTTTATTATATGTTACTTATTGTTCTCAATCCACTTGCGTGCATTGACGAATGCCTCAATCCAAGGTGTAACGTCGTCCTGACGACGCTCGGCAGGATACCAAGCGTTCTGCCATGGGAAGATGGCGCGCTCCAAGTGTGGCATCATAGCCAAGTGGCGGCCGTCGGCAGAGCATATACCAGCTACGTTATAGTCTGATCCGTTGGGGTTGCCCGGATACTCTGCGTAGTTGTAACGAGCCACAACGTTGTACTTGTCTTCAGACTCTGGCAATGAGAACTTGCCCTCGCCGTGAGCCACCCAGATGCCGAGCTTGTCGCCACTGAGTGAAGAGAACATCACGCTGTTGTTCTGCGGAATCTCCAAACCGAGGAATGTGCTCTCAAACTTGTGCGAGTTGTTGTGCAGCATGCGTGTGCGGTGCTCGTGCTCCGGATTGATAAGGTTGAGCTCAACCATAAGCTGGCAGCCGTTGCAGATACCCAATGACAGGGTGTCCTTGCGTGCGTAGAACTTGTCGAGAGCCTCCTTAGCCTTCGGATTGAAGAGGAATGCACCTGCCCAACCCTTAGCCGAACCAAGTACGTCGGAGTTAGAGAATCCACCACAGAATACAATCATGTTGACGTCTTCGAGTGTTTCGCGGCCGGTGATGAGGTCGGTCATCATAACGTCCTTAACGTCGAAGCCTGCAAGATAGAGCGAGTAAGCCATCTCACGCTCGCCGTTTGTACCCTTCTCACGGATGATGGCAGCCTTGATGCCCGACGCTGTGCGACGGTCGGCAGATATTCCGTAGCTATCGAGTGTACCCTTGAACGAGTCGTGGAACTTCATCTCGACAGGCTGCTTCTTGTAGTTGTCGCGGCGCTTTGCAGCACAACCGTTGAAGCTCTGGTCACGGTCGAGCAGGTAAGAGGTCTTGAACCATGTGTCGCGCAGAGCGTCGATGTCGAAGGTATGAGTGTATTCGTCCTTCTTGATGACGATGGTGCGCTCTGACGGAGTGGGGTAGCCAATCTTGGCGTAGCCGATACCGTTCTCGTCCATATAGTCCTTGAACTCCTCCTTGTACTTGTCCGAAACCTGGATGACAACGCCCGGGTTCTCAGCAAGGAGCATCTTGATGATGTCGTTGCCAGCGAGGCTGTGCAGGTTGATGTGCATACCGCCCTCAGTATTGGCGAAGCACATCTCGAGCAATGTTGTAATCAGACCGCCGGCAGAGATGTCGTGACCAGCCATAATCCAACCCTTCTCGATCATTTCCTGAACTGCGTTGAAGCAGTCGGCGAAGTATTCGGGGTTCTTTACGGTAGGAACGTCGTCGCCAACGAATCCGAGACTCTGTGCAAAGGCGCTGCCGCCAAGACGCTGCTCGTCGAATGAGAAGTCGATATGATAGAGTGAAGAGTTCTTATCGTTTACCAATACGGGCGAAACAACCTTGCGGATGTCAGAAACCTCGCCACCGGCGCTCACGATAACGGTGCCCGGAGCGATAATCTTCTCGCCGTTGGGATACTGCTGTGTAAGCGACAGCGAGTCTTTACCGGTCGGAACGTTAATCTTCAAGTCGATACAGAACTCGCTCAGAGCCTTAACGGCGCTGTAAAGACGAGCGTCCTCGCCCTTCTGCGAGCGGCAAGGCCACATCCAGTTGGCTGAAAGCGAAAGGCTGTTCATGCCGTCGGCAAGCGGAGCCCATACGATATTGGTGAGAGCCTCGGCTACAGAGAGAACCGAGCCAGCCTCAGGCGAAGCCAGACCAGCCTGCGGAGCATGTCCGAGAGCAGTAGCGATACCCTTCTTGCCACGGTAGTCGAGAGCCACAACGCCACAGTCTGACAGAGGCAGCTGAATCTGACCCTGGCACTGCTGGCGTGCAATCTTGCCCGTTACCGAACGGTCTACCTTGTTGGTCAACCAGTCCTTACATGCCACTGCCTCAAGCTGCAGTACGCGACTTACATATTTGTCAAGAACGTCGTCCTTACCGTTCTCTGATGTTTCTTCGTGAGTATACTCGGCATCCTTATAGTGACGCTCCACGGTCTCGTCGCGCATGATGGTCTTAGGTGAGTGACCGAACATCTGAGCAACGTCCAAGTCGAACGGCTTAACGCCGTCGCCCTGCTTGAATGAGAAGTGTGCGTCGCCCGTTGTTTCGCCTACTACGTACAGCGGAGCACGCTCGCGCTCTGCAATACGGCGTACGTGGTCGATGTGCTTCTCGTCGATGAGCAAGCCCATACGCTCCTGGCTCTCGTTGGCGATAATCTCCTTAGCCGAGAGAGTCTTGTCGCCGATAGGCAGTTTGGTCATGTCAATCTCGCCACCGCACTCCTCTACGAGCTCCGAGAGGCAGTTGAGGTGACCAGCCGAACCGTGGTCGTGGATAGAAACTACAGGGTTTACATCCTCCTCGCACAATGCGCGAACGAGGTTGTAGGCACGCTTCTGCATCTCAGGGTTGGCACGCTGAACGGCGTTCAGCTCGATACCGTTGCTGTAACGGCCAGTATCAACCGACGATACCGAACCGCCACCGAGACCGATGCGATAGTTGTCGCCACCAACAACGACAACCTTGTTGCCCTTCTGCGGCTCCTTCTTCAGGCAGTCGCGCTTTG
>URQS01000071.1 GCA_900550035.1 uncultured Prevotella sp.
TTTTATTTCCCTCCTTATTTCTTGACATCGCTTGCGCAGAACATTACCTTTGCACGTGCTATACATTATTATTTAGCAGCGTTCTTTGGCTTGTTTACATTATTTTATTAATTTTGTTGCTATGAATAAAGTTCAGCGTTATTTACATTGGCTACGCCGTATAAAGTATTGCCGTGGCTTTGGCGTGCAGTCGCCTTCGGCTTATCGGTTTATTCGTTACGTCATCAACGAGCATTATCCTTATTATGCTTATGATGAGTTGCGAAAGGATTTACCTCATCTAGATCCGCTGACACGAAAACGTATGGAACTATATTTCCGCGTAGCCAATTTCTGTCAGGCTTCGCTGTGGATTGACTACTGTAGACGAGATGATAATATTGCTACTTATGTGCAACGAGCTTGTCAAGCTACACGAGTAATGAATTATAGTGACTCTAAGCATATTATTTTCAACTCAAAAATTGAGGTGTTGCGTATTTGTCCGATAGACGGATGTGACACGATTCTTGATGTTGCGCTAAAGTACGTTGACGACTGTACTTTATTTATTATTGAGGATATAGGTTACAACGACACTGCCAAACGACTATGGCAGACATTACTTGAGAGCAATCTTGCAAGTGTAAGCTACGATTTGTATTATCTTGGAATAGCCTTTTTCGACCGAAAGCGCTATAAGAACAACTATATTGTGAACTTTTAGAACCTACGATATGAAACTATATACTAAGCTTGGTGATGACGGCTCAACGTCGCTTTATGGCGGACGCCGAGTGATGAAGGATGACATTCGCATTGAGGTGAGTGGCGAGATTGACGAGTTGAATGCCCATATAGGTTTACTCTCGACAATGGTAGATAATGATTTTACAGAATTGCTGGATGAGATACAGGCCAGACTTTTCATTGTTGGGGCTACGATATCATCATCGGGAATTGAGGGTCGTTGGCGAGTAGGTAAAGAAGTGCATGGTAAGAGTTGTTTGAGTGATGTCGAACTGGCACGATTGGAACTGGAGATTGACCGTTTACAAGCTGCTATTCCAAGCATTGACACTTTCGTTTTGCCTGGTGGATGTATCAAATCTGCCCAGTCGCACGTGTGTCGTACGGTTTGCCGAAGAATAGAACGCAGGTTAGTTGCATTGAATCGCGATGTCAATATTGACGCGCTGACAATGCGATTTATCAACCGATTGTCCGACTATTTTTTCTGTTTGGCTTTATATTTAAACTTTATTGAAGGTTGTGGCGAAAAAAAACTATATATTACTTGCAAATAATACAAAATTTACTATTTTTGCAGTTGAAACAAGGAGGGTATGGCTTTTACGTCAATCTTCAGTGAAAATGGCATCATCACAACGAAAGAATGCCTCTTTGAAAAACATTAAATTTTGAACCGTAAAAAACTTTAGACTATGTATTGGACACTTGAATTGGCTTCCAAACTGGAAGACGCACCCTGGCCCGCAACAAAGGATGAACTTATAGATTATGCAATGCGCTCTGGCGCTCCTCTCGAAGTGCTTGAGAATCTTCAGGAGATAGAGGATGAGGGCGATGTATACGACAGTATCGAGGATTTGTGGCCAGATTATCCCACAAAGGAGGATTTCCTCTTCAACGAGGACGAATACTAATCGCTCAAAAAGCTATGTAAATAGCTTAAGGCGTTGAATATAAGCGGTATAGGAATTGTTTGACAACATTCCTATACCGCTTTTCCGTTCTTTTACCGCTAAAGACAGTGCAAACCGAACGCAATGAAGTTTACTTCAATTGCTGAGGTACCGCCTGTCTTTTTCAAATAAACTTTTCTGCTATCTTCGCGTAAGTAATAATCGAATTTTCTTCATAACTTTTCTTTAAAGGAACAGGCTTCCTAAAATAGCAAACCTGTTCCGTATTGTTTTATTGTTCTATTCCCAATATTTATTTTGCTCTTAAGGCTCGGATCCATGGAGAATCCTACATATCTATATCTTAGGTTCGAATTTTACTACAAAGCCTCCTCCTGCCTGCAACGGTTCTCTCAGCATGGTGTTGCGTGTTACCTTGCCCTTTTTAATCACAAGTCGCCTGCGCTGCCCTATACCGTCCGTGGCCATTTGCATGGTGTATTTGCCCGGACTCAGGAAAGGCAACTTGCTCTTGAACTCCATTGGCGCGTCTCCATTGATAACAGCCAGATACCATACGTTGCCTTTGCGGCGCGCTATAGCAGCCACCTTGCCTATCTTGCTGATGCCCAGCACGCGCGTCTCATCCCACATGACCGGGACGTCCTCGATAAACTTACGGGCTGGACAGTTGAGCATGTCGTCTATGTCGGCAGACAGAATGAGCATGGGTGAGGTAAAGAGATAGATGGAAGCGATCTGCATGCCGAAGGTTACCTGAGGCGAGCAGAAGCCTCGGAAGTTGAGCGGCGTATAGTCGGTTGGACCAGCCAGCCAACGCGTGAAGGGTAGCACCGTGTTGTGGTAAGGCCACGACGGTCCAGGAGCCCAGGAATTCTCACCACCCACGCACTCCAAGCCTCTCACAGCCTCCTTTGCCAACAGGTTGGGATAGGTGTAGCTGTCACCGGTAGGCTTGTTGACGCCATGGAAGATAACCATCAAATGATGGCGGGCTGCATCCTTCAGGATGTTCTCCATGAGGTTCACGGTAAAGAGGTTCTCCGTGTGGAAGAAGTCAATCTTCAAGCCTTTCACGCCAACCTTCTCACAATGGCTCATGAAGTCCTCACGCTCTACGGGATCGATGAGCCCACGATCTGTAACATTACCGAGGCGGATGCACGATGATCGCCATACCCAAATGCCTACATGCTTAGGCATAGCATAGTCTACCACGTTCCTCAGCATCTCCCACTTATCCTTGCCATAGCCCTTGTCCTGCGTGTTAGGCCAGTTCTCCCAGCCATCGTCTATCAGCACATACTCAAGGCCCAGTTGCGAGACACCGTCAACATATCTCTTGATCACAGGAATCGAGAGCCTATCCTTGTCTTCCACCAGCCAGGTGAAGGAAGCCCGCCCCGGTTTGATCCACTCTGTCTTGTTTCCTTGGGGAAAGAGCATGGGATCTGGTTGGTCGGAGACTGACGCGATCAAGTGGTTGTTGACCAGCCCATCCAAATCGTGTGCCAGCATCAGCACGCGCCAAGGCGTCACCACTTCATTGCCTCCCTTGCGAGGCGATACCACAAAGGGTACGTCACGCACCACGGCGTGGTAGTACCTCGACTCAGGCAGACCCGTGATGGTGCCTGATACCATATGGCCCTTGTTCTCCATGTAGCCAAACTGTACCCGATTGCCTTGGCAACCAAACATCACAGCACCATGGTAGTTTCGCAGATTAGCCTCGGTGAGGGCGGCATAGACACCACCCTTGAGCAGAAAGGTGGCGGGCGGGGCTAAGAGCTCCCCACTGATGTTCTCAATGCCACGGTCCTGGTAAGCCTGCAACCATCCGTATTGAAAAGGACCACTGGCATACCACACGTGAGTGCCTCCGGGGAAGGTAAAGGCTGTCTGTTCACCATAGATGCACACAGCATGGCGAGTAGGATAACAATAGCGAAAGGCCACGCCATCGTCGAACTCTCGCACCTCTATTCCGTAAGGTCGCCCTGCAGAATCCTTTAGTAGATAGGTACGGTGATGGGCATCTGCCTCTGTGGTGCCTGTCAGCGTCACGCCACTGCCCAAGGGAATATTGTCGATGTTAAGGCCCAACGGGGATGTTGGGATGACGGTCATACCGTCAAACTGTACCTCGAAGCAAGGCGTTCCGTCCACGACGTGCAAGTTGAAGCGTGCCTGCGAGTAGCCAAGCAGGCAGGTGAACAGAAGGATAAAAATACATGCAGCATGTTTCATAACTAAAATCTTTAATAATACGACGAATGATGGTCGAACAGGTAAATAAATACCGCTCTAGAATGTGCCACTTGACTCATAGGTTAACAACTCAAATTGTTGGAATATCCGAGTCTGGGAGATGATTATTTTTCCACTACCAGCCACTGGTAACCATAAGCCGGAATTGTGACGGTCAACGTGACGTTACTATCCTTATCGAGTTGATAAGTTTGGTCAGCACCTTCTCCCTCACGAATGTTGATCGATCCCTGCAGTCCCGTATAGTAAAGTGGCAGCGTAATGTTGCGGGTAATAGTCTCTCCAAGCGGATTGAAGAGCAGTGCTAGTGCCTTTTGAGTCCCATTGGGATCTACATGCATAATGCCATCCCAATCACGGGCATCTGGTTTACGCAGATGTATGATATCGCTGTTCAGTATGGTGCGATACTTCTTGTACCAACTTATCACATCTTTCACCATCTGGCGCGTCTCCTCACTGTCGTAAAGGCGTGTTCCACGATAGCAAGCCTGTACGCCCGCTCCATAGTTCTGCACCATATGCATGCGGTATTCGTATAGATGCTCATGCAGAGGCTCCATCGTGGCAGCAGCACCACCACCATGATACTCCACTAAGGGCACAAAGCTCCACAACATGGAAGGCGTACGCTCCCAAGTACAGTCGTAGTTGAGCTGACGTGCTAGGACGATCTGCCTATCACGGGGTAACGACCAGTTCACCTCGCGATAACCAATACTCGTCTTGGTGCTGCCACTCAGGAAGTAGAAGTCGGGCACATTAATATAGATGCCGCGCTCGCACATCCAGTGATAGAGATCTGATATCTGATAGTACTGTGTCCACTGCGAATCGTTCAACCCTTTATGGAAGGCGTGGCATGTGGAAGCACACACGTCACCGGGATAGGAACCATCGTGCTCAAAACAATCCATGCCCGTACGCTCGAAGAAAGTACGCACCTTCTGCAGATACCCATGCCCCCAATGGGTGGAAATACAGGGCGAATTTCCAAAAATGGTGCCTCCGATTCTTCCGGTCTTTGGATTTATGACATCCACTGAGTCGCTGATAGCCCGACTGGCCAATAATGAGTAGCACCCCACTTGAATACCCTTGCTATGAGCATAATCTACATAAGCTTTGTATTTTTGGATATTGGTCTCTGTGGTGTCCTCCACGTTCAGCCCAGATCCGAAGCTGAAGATTATCATTTCATAGCCTGTGTCGGCACACTGGTCGATGGCACGCCTTACCTCATTGGCCTTTGTCGTGGTGAGATGCAAGAATATAGGATTCTGGTTGCTCCAAGGTGCCATAGCACGATAGAAGTGCCGTGTGAAGAGACCCTTACGCTCACGGTCATAACTGTCAAAGGGCATCTCAAATACATGAAATGACTGGAAGGTTTCTCCAGCCGACACCGTCTTGTCAGGTCCTATGGGTGGCATGACGCTCAGTACGCATGGTGTCTGCAGTAAATAGTTGCGTTGCGAAGTATAGGTGGAATCGGTCACCCAATGTTCCGTGATATCAGTCTCTTTCTCGGTGAAGCTACCATGGCAGTTGTAATCGCTTTCCACATGAATGTTAGGGCGCAAGAATGTGCTTGGGTCACCGCCACTGGGCGACTCTGGCTCGAAGAAGGAAAGACGCTCCAACTCAAAGGAGTCGATATTGATGGCGCGCGATGTGCCGTTGATTATCTCAAACGACTTACGGATAACGGGTAGCTCGTCATAGACCACGTAGTGCAGACGTACGTTCACGCCGCTCAGCTCATCAGTACCCTTCAGCGTGAAAATCAATTCCTTGCCCGTGGTCTGTCGGGTGTTTAAGATCCAGCGCACGGACTTCCAGTTGATGAGTGGTTGTGCATCTTTGATTTCGAAGTCGGTCACCAGGAATGAGTGAGGAATAGTGCACAGACTATCAATCCACTTATCCAGCAAATATCCCTTTTCGACCTGTCCAGCCAAACCGCCAATTTGATAAGTCTTGCCGTCGATACTTAGGACACCTTCAGTGCCTACGGCACGTAGCATGCGTTCGCCAGTCATACGGTTCACATAATCGGTAGTAGCCAGGTTTGGAAAAATATGGAAAGTGCGCCACACCATGCCGTTTGCCACCACGATGCTCTTGCGGTCTGGGGTAGCATAGATATTGGCCTTCGACAGCTCTGGCTTGATGAGCCAGTCAAATGAGGTTTTCGTTGATGCAAGCTCATTGAAAACAGGAAGAGAGCTTATTTTAGCGAATAATCGCTTCTGAATCCTATCGCTCATCTTCGGACCGCCAACGAGCGAGTTCACGTCAATCATCTGTGGCTTTGCCCCTGAATAAGTTATCATAGGGTCTATCCAAATGGCATTATCGCCGCTGGCACCATCCTTAGTACAGTCAATCTCAAGGTCTAACTGCCTCACTCCATCCAACTTGACATTAATGCCGATCGGCTTGTCTCCACCTTGGACAACAGATGAACGGTAGAGTTCTTTGCCGTCGCCTTTGATGATAAACTGCACCTTACCTTGCTGTACCGTCTTACCTTTGTTTATATAACCCACGAAGTGATTACTTGGCGTAGTCTTAAACAGCATCATGCCACCTTGTGTCAAAGGCTGCACAGTGATATCGGGATCCCCAATACTCACATTGTCTCTCAAGACGGAAACTTGTGAACTGAAGTTGCGTGCCCTACCGTCTAACTGGATGCGCATAATGGTCTTGCCATAATTGCCTATGACGTGCTCATAATACATGCCGTCAATCATAACTTTCTGTCCGGTGACACTTTGTCCTTTAGCCACGTTGCCATACTCCTGCCAAACTTTTGACAGATCCATATCTTCTAACTGAATCTGCTTTTGAGCAAGGCTACACAGTGGAAGCAGCAACATAAGTAACAAGAAGTTTTTTCTCATAAATTAATCTTGAAATAATGACGTATAAAATTTATATGCCCTTACATTAATATTTTTATGTACACTATTGCAGTGGATCAAAAGTACCATTGTCCCATCCTTGTGTCTGCTTGAGATTAGAATTATGCTCCAAGTGAGTGTGCGGAATAGCATAGAAGTAATAAGTATTCTGGAAGTTAATTGCAAACTTCTCGTCAAGTACTACTACCGAGTCCTTAAAGTAAGTGTTGTAGTCGCGATTGATATCGAAGTTAGGTTTTACAGCATCAAACTCGGAAGGTGATACTTTAAGCACGGGTAACTTACCATGACGTCGTGTGCCATTCAAGGTTGAGGCAAATAACCTACGGCGTCGCAAATCCCAGTAGCGCTTGCCTTCAAAGGCAAATTCAATCTTTCGCTCCAACATGATGGCATCTATCATCTCGCTCTGCGACATACCTTCCTTCAAGCCATACATATTATTGCTACCTGCCAGGATACCGGCACGTTTACGGATGCGCTTCAAAGCCGCATAAGCTTCATCCAGTTTGCCTACCTCGGCGGCACACTCTGCAAAGTTTAAGATAACTTCGGCATAACGTATCTCTACATAGTCAGTGCTACTACGCTCTGTATAGTACGGCGTATAGCTTTCATTGATTGCCTTCCGGCAATAAAATCCGCTGGATGTGGAACCAATGGTAGAATAGCCCTTGTAGGTCCATTGCTTTCTCCCTGATTGTGCACTCAGTTCCCAAAGGCAGCCGTTGTAAGCTATCGTCGCGTCAAAACGTGGGTCACGGTTCTTCCAGTAGTGTGTGGGATCATAATCTGCCGATTCCTGAATAGGCGTTCCGTCTATCATAGGATAGGAGTCTACCATCTCTTTAGTAGGATGGTTGGCACCTGTATAGTTCTGAGCCTCTTCAAGCGGGCGTGTTGCTGCTTCCCAAGCATTGGTAATGTCAGGATATTCATAACGTTTCACCATGAGCACTTCCTTGTTCATCTCATCAAGCCAAATGTTCTTGTAACTGTCATAGAGACCATAACCATTGGCTTCGATATCCTCCATAGCTTTCTTATTGTACTCATAGGCTTCCTCCCAGCGACTGACATCGTTGTTAGGGTTGAATTGCGGACTGGCATAGTAGAGCAGCACACGCCCTTTAAGTGCCATTACTGTTGCCTTGGTAAAGCGACCGGCATCATCGCCACTCCACGTCCAGGGCAGTCCCTTATAAGCCTCGTCTAAATCCTCAATAATCATCTTTATACATTCCGAAGTCTTGTTACGGGTAACATATAGATCGCCATTGAGACTCTGCGGTTCCTTAATAATTGGCACACCGCCATAACGTATCACCATCTGGAAGTATTGCCACGCCCTAAGGACAAGTGCCTGTGATTTGAGCGTAGCTTTCACGTCATCAGACAGTGAGCCCTGATCCACTTTCTGCAGCATGATGTTGATGTTGCGAATATTGGAATAGGGCCAATAATTGATGGAGTTGGTAGTTAACTGTCCATAGAGGACTCCGTTGCTGCCATTGCTCTCATCCGAGTATCCTGACATCTCGGCATCCCACCCCGGCAGGTTGTCGTTATAAAGAGTGTTTAAGTAGGCCTCAGCATATTCTTCGTCGTTCCAGACGTCTGTCTCCGTCAGCACTGAGAGATCCTTCTTATCCAGCACGTCGCTGCAATTGGTAACAAACACAGCGATAAGTCCAAGCAATATATATTTCAATTTCATAATTTTATCTCTTTAAATTATTAGAAACTAACATTAACACCAAATGTATAATTTTTCATCAGAGGATAGTCCGTGATACTAACATTCTCAGGATCATAGTCTTTGATACTTCTATAGAGGAAGAAAAGATTGGAACCTTGGAAGAACACCTTCACTTGTCCCAAGCCAATCTTGGATATCCACTGTTTGGGCAACATATAGGAGAAATTAATATTCTTCATACGCATATAAGAGGTATTCTGGATCCAAAAGGTTGATGTGGCATTGGTACTCTCATCATATCCGGCACGTGGATATTTGGCATTTGTGTTCTCTGGAGTCCAATAATCTGCACGGAAAGCATATGAGGATGCCTCTATGTCGGCCCACTCTGTACGCTGGTCATAGAATCGCTTGCCTCCTGCACGACCTTGCATGAACAGGTCAAGACTTAGGTCCTTCCACTTGAAACCCAAAGAAATTCCAAAGTTGTAAGGATTTACGGTGTGTTTGATGACCCAGTCCTGATCATTACTATCTATCTTGCCGTCAGGTTCGTCGGAATCGGCACCACGAATATCCTTGAAGAGCAGCATTCCTAATTCGGGCTTCTGCCCTAGAATGGTAAAGCCTTCCGGTAATTTGTCCAAGTCTTCCTGAGTCCTTATCATACCTGTACAAATATAGCCCATTGCACGATCGGTGTTATGATTCAACTGCGACTGGTAGGGGCGAATATTCTCTGCCTCATCCATCTTCTTAAGTTTGTTTACAGCATAACCTAAGTTCCCTCCAATGTGATAGGAGATGTCATTGCCTATCTTATCGTCGTAGCCCAACTCTATCTCATATCCATGAGTATCGATGGTGGCGTAATTCTCTGAAGGCATGGAACCGCCGAATGTAGTAGGCAGGCTAGCAATACGGCTTCCCAATATGTCATAAGTATGCTTGTAGAAACCGCCGATGCTCAGCGACAACTTATTTTGCAGGAAACGCAAGTCAACGCCATAGTCAACGTCCAGAGACTTCTCCCATGTGATGTCCTCGTTAGGAATAACGCCTGCACGCACTCCATTGGACAGCAAGCCGAAATAAGCCCCAGTAGTGATGTTGTAACTCTGCATCCATTGCCAGCCACCAACAGAGTCATTACCCAATAGACCAACAGAAGCGCGAAGCTTCATATAATCTATAAACTTAATGTTCTTTTTGAAGAAATTTTCCTCAGAGATTCTCCAAGCTCCTGAGAAAGAAGGGAAGAAACCCCAGCGGTGACCGGGAGCGAAATTCACAGAACCGTCGTAGCGGAAAGAAGCATCAAAAAGATACTTGTCAGCATAGATATAGCCCAGACGACCCACATAGGAGAGTCGACCCGTCTCTGAGCCACTACCACTTATTTCTTTGTCGCTTGCCCCCTTGCCTCCAGCGAAAAGCTGGTCAACGGCAGAAGATATGAAGTTTTTGCGCTGACCGTCGAAGTAGTCATAAGTACCTTCATATTGCTCATACACCAGCAGTCCTGTAATATCATGCTTGCCAAAGGTGCGGTGGTAGTTAACCATGAAGTCTAGTTGGTAGCTCTCATCATTCTGATAGTTCTCATAGAGGAAGTTACCATCATTGCGAGTATAAATGTGATCAAACTCATCCGTCTGGATATGTCCGTGTGTACCTGTAGTCTTAAATACATAGAGATCGTAAGGCTGACTGAATTGCTTAATAAAGGTATGACGCTGGTACTTGTCGAATGTTAGTTTTAGATTCAAACCCTTCACGAAGGGTACATCATACGACAGGGAAGCACTGATATCAAACGTAGTATATTTCTTCCGATTGTAGCCACTGGCACCATCGATGACTTCCATAGGACTCCACTTTAAATAGGTACCATTAGGTTTCCCATTAATATAGGGTGCGAAGATTCCACGACGAAGAAGTCCATTGTACAAGTTGTTCATGTTATCGTTGTCGTAGTCATAAGTCCAGTAAGGCTTACGATCTTTACGGGTATCGGTATTGATGTTGAGAGAGGCCGTTAGATTGTTGGTAATCTTAGCTTCCACATTACTTCGAATGCTGTACTTGCGATAGTTTAGGTTGTCAAAAGACCCCGTCTCATAATAGTAGTTACCACCCAAAAAGTACTTCACACGGTCGTTACCCCCACTCACATTCACAGAGTTTCGATAGATCATTGGGTCGCGCCAAGTCATATCTATCCAGTCATAAGAATGTTCCTTGAAGTATTCCAATTCGTCATCGGCATAGTAGCGTGTGTCGTTTTCTGATATATTCTGATTTTTCAGAGAGTTGTTAATATACACAGCTTGTTGATAAGCATTAAACATATCTGGTATCTGGGTAGCGTCTGAGATACCTACAGAACCAATATAATTAATGGTAGGTTTACCGGAAGCACCTTTCTTAGTAGTAACCAGCACAACGCCATTGGCAGCTCTGGAACCATAGATGGCTGCCGAAGCACCATCCTTCAGCACAGAGATGTTCTCTACCTCACTAGCATCCAAACCGTCAAAGGTAAACTTATCTCTTACCACGCCGTCAATGACATACAGAGGAGAAGAGTTGTTCCAAGTTCCTGTGGCACGTACTGTGAGTGAGGATCCTCCTCCTGGCTTGCCGGCCGTCTGGGTAATATTTACTCCGGAGAGTCGTCCTGCCAGTGCATTAGAGAGGTTGGCTGTAGGAATATTTTCAATGGTTTTGGCATCCACTGCTGCCACAGAGCCCGTTAGGTTTACTTTCTTTTGCACACCGTAGCCGATGACCACCACTTCATTCAGACCTTGGGCGTCCTCAGAAAGTGAAGCATTCAGGACCGATTTGTCATTAACCGACATTTCTTTTGACGAGAAACCAATGTAGGAGACCACCAATTTAGCATGGTCGTCGCTAACTGCTATCTCATAATTGCCGTCAATGTCGGTCACGGTCTTCTGCCCTGTGCTTTTGTCGGTTATTGTAGCACCGATAATAGGGTCGCCGTTGGCATCGGTGATCCGCCCCCTTACCTTGTGAGTCTTACCACTTTGTTGGCTGACTGTCTGTCTCTCGTCCTGTCCTCTTGTGATAATGACGTGCTTGCCTTTGATTTCATATACATAGCCAGTTCCTACCAGCAGACGGCGCATAACATTGGACACATTGCCCTGCATGCCCTTCACGCGCACCACACGATTTACGTCAATGGCTGCATTATTATACTCTACCGAAACACCTGCCTGTTTCTCGATAATCGCGATAGCTGACTTCAGCGTCATCGCATCTCCCGTAAATTTCACATTCTGCGCACACAAGGCCATAGGCGCAAGAAGTAGCATGATGATCATGGCTCTCAACCATGCGTTAAATTTGTCTTTTTCCATGTTGAAAGAATTAATAGATTTAAAAATTTAAGCATTATAGATTTTGCCTATTTCTATTCTTACAACAATTCAGGGAAGAAACACACACAATGCACAATAAAAAAATCTTCATTTCTGAAAGTACATACATTTTTATCCACCTGCTGTACCTCGGTAATGACTGCCAAATATCTCTTGATGATTATAAGGGAGTAATATAAACTTTTCTCCCTACCTGCCGGTAACTGAAGTGATGGTTAAGTTTGTTCAAAATACTCAGTACGTCAGCTATATTCTCCCGATTGCTGAACTTGACATAGTAATCGCCACGCATTACAGAGAGGTTACTGCAAATGAAGTCCATCTTGTAATGGCGCTTTAAAGCATTCAACACCTGCATGAATGATGCCCCAGTAAATACCAAATTACCTTCTTCCCAGGAGAGAACCTTTTGGGCGTTAACCTTGGTGATGGTCACCTGCCCCGTGATCTTGTCATAGGAAAGGCTTTGGTCTGGTGTGAGCATGAAGCTATCTTTAGCACTCTCGCCGCGATTCACATACACTTGTGTGCGACCTCTCAACAAGGTAGTGGAGGCTACTTGGTCGTCTGGATAGGCTTTCACGTCAAACTTTGTACCCATCACCCTAATCATCAAATCTTGTGTCTGAATTAAAAAAGGTCGTTTCTGGTCTTTGCTTACATCAAGGTTGGCCTCACCGATCAGAAACACCTTACGCGTGTCCGACTGGAACTTTTCAGGATATATCAAGGTAGAACCAGAATTAAGCATCACGCTCGTATGGTCAGCAAGTAGTATTTTCCGACTTTGCCCCGACGGTACCGTGACCTGCACTAAGTCTTCTCCCTTACGACGGGCAAATATATAGTTCTTTGTCCAGTAGAAGGTGATCACCGATGTCAGAAAGATGAATGGCAGCAACACGGCGGCAATTTTCCAAAGGCGGCGATGCCCTGCCTTCTGCAAATCGTCCTTCATGATCCGCTCGTTCATGGCGAGCATGTCATCCCAGGTGTCCTCCGTGGCATCTACTGTGATGGAGTCATAGAGTTGCTTCAAGGCATCCTGACGTTCCTTATGGGAAATGATATTCTGTAGCCAGTACCAAAACTTATCCTTTGTAAGCTGGCTAAAGTCCTTGCCTTTATAGAATCTTACTATTATCTCTTTCGATTTCATAATTATCTTGCTTGATTTAAAAAAACAATGTAAGGATGTTCCTCAATACTTTACGCAGCGTATGGAGCGACGCTGTGATATGATTCTCTACAGTTCGCTTGCTAATGTTCAGCTGCGTAGATATTTCTGCATTCGAGTAGCCTTCCTCACGGCTCAGCCGGAACACATTTCTGCGTTGTTCGGATAGCTGATCTACAACTTTGTCAATGTCTTCCTGTAGCAGGTGGTATAAGATCATTTCCTCGGCATTCTCCGACTCCACTGAACCCATCAGCATCTGACTTACATATTCATGGCTAATTTTGTTATGTTTTAGATAGTTGAATATAGCATTCTGGGTCATCTTGAAGAGGAATGAATTCAAATTCTCCACATTTTCTATACGCTTTCTATGCTGCCATATTTTCAGAAATACATCCTCACAGAGGTCCTTAGAAGCCTCGGTATCTTTGATAAATCCGTTGATAAATATGAACAACTTGGGCTGATAGGTCAGGAAGATGCGATTGAATGCCTTAACATCATCTTGGCTCACAGCAATTATTTGTTGCCATTCTTGTTGTCGTACTTGATCGTCCATATTGTGCTATGCATTAAACTTTAATTAACGTGAGTTTGATGAATTATAAGTGCTTGTAAATTTGGTGATTAGCGAAATTTGTTGTATCTTTATAGTGTCGAAGTACAAAGAAATACAGACAAAAATCGCTATGATTACCGAGGACAAAATTACTGAAATTTATTGTATGGCAGATGATTCCTGCAAATTTTTTGACGCTCAGATGAAAAAATACACGATACAGCCCCAGAAAAAGCACAAATATCACCGCGCTTTCGACATTGTCGAAAGCCGAGGTAATGATTATCATGATTCTGTTCCATGGTTCTGGCTACCGTTGCCTGAAGCATTTTTACTTGCAGCATGTATGCAAACACCTGAGGCATTTGTTCCCCAAGGTAGTCTCCTATAACCGCTTTGTCGAACTTGAGTATGAGATGGCCATACCTCTGGCCATATTTAGGGACATTCAGTTTATTTCCACTTTATATTTCCTAAAGACAGCCAAAATCAGATTGTCCTCCGAGAAAATTGGTCATGGAGGATAATCTGATGTGTTTTTGCCATAGAATGTAGGATATGCTTTGGCATTGTTCCAACTATCCACTATAATAAGCATTGTCTTAGGCTATCGAATATTCAAAGAACAAAATATCAAGAAAAAACTATTAGGTGCGGTAATTATGGTTGTCGGCTCCGTGGTGATTATCTTGTTGGACTAACATTACAGGTATACAATGCAAACATTATGAACATGTAACCAGGTTGTGAAAGTTTGAGAAAGACCACTGCACAAAGAAAAAGAAATAAATTGATGATTTGTATTCGACTTGGTACTGTGGAGGCCGGAGACCTCCGCTACTTATAGGTTCATAATTGAACCACTCCAAATTCCGGATGAACCAAAGATATAAGCGGTATAGAGATTTCGTAAAGAAATTTCTATACCGCTTTTTTTATGGTTTCAATTGCTTTATAATCCACTGTTCTTCATGTCTCTTCTCACTTTATCTCGCCATGTATTGGTCTTGTGTGAGTTGTTGTCAAACTCGCGTTTGCCTGGCTTGTAGTGCTTGTCGTAGTGCTTCTTGTCGTACTTGTTGTCGCGGTCGTAGTGTTTCTTGTCGTACTTGTAGTCTCTGTCGTAGTATTTCTTGTCGTACTTGTATTTTTTCTCGTAGTACTTCTTGTCGTGCTTCCACTTCTTGTCGTACTTGTACGGTTTGCCGTAATAGTGCGGGTATGGATGGCTGGGGCGATAGTTGTGCTTGGGATACTTGTTGTATATGTTATATATGTATGTGTTGTTGTTCCAGCCGATGGGGTGGTAGAAATAGTAAGCCTCCTTGAACCGTTTCCATTGTTTGGCGGTGAGCATGCGTTTGAGCTGCTTGTTGCGATAGTGCCATCCGTAGGCGTCGATATCGCGATAGCTGCGTATGCCGTCAAGGTAGTTGAGGTTGATGTTCAATAGGCTGTTGCGCTGAACGCTGTTCAGTCCAAGTTCAACAATCATCTTGTCTGTGATGAAGCGAGCCTCTGCCTGGATATCTGTGAGTCGCTGTGCATTTGCTGATGTTATCATCACGAATGCGGCTACAATTGCTAATAATGTACGTTTCATAATCCAATTTGTTTTAAGGGTTATTACTGCTTTTATTTATACTGCAAAGATAGTGCATTCAAGTAAGCGAAACAAGGGAAAAACCATAAGGCATAGTATGGTTTTCCCTAAAGTAACGGGGATATTTACCTTTATTTTTATATCTTATTCTTTACAACTCCATTATTGTTTTAATTTCTTCATAAAAAGAACGCCTAAAAAAGCAAAAAATAGCAAAATAGAGCATTTGGTTTGAGTTTCAAGTGGTTGTGGCAGTC
>URQS01000072.1 GCA_900550035.1 uncultured Prevotella sp.
ATTGTTTATCAATCAGTTATAAAATACGTATTTTTTGAGTGACGAAGTCAGGAATGGTTAACTATGCCTACAAACACTTTTTTAGCCACGTGAATACTGTTATGTGGCATTGTTGTATATATAATAAACACGGAACGGCGGACTTCCGTCCGACGCGCAAGCAGACTAAAGAAGCTACACGATGTTATGTACAGTTTCTTGCTTGCGCGTCGGACGAGAGTCCGCCGTTCGGGGCGGGGCGGCGCGCGGGCCGTTCCGCTTATTGTATATGTATCCTACAGCAATAATGCCATAGTTTATCCAGCATACCACTCCCCTCCCTGCTGGGGAGGGGCCGGGGGTGGGGCTTTTCCCCCGCAGGGAGGGGCCGGGGGTGGGGCTTTTTTTATTTACTTCCTACCGAAATCGGCAGGCACTTCGCCCCACTTGCGCGTCTCCCACTTCACCAGATAGTTCTTTATCTGATGCGTGCGGAGCCATGTCTCAGCGCGAGCGATTATCTGATAGAGGGGTTCGGTTTGCGGAGTGCGTTCCAGTTTGGTCTTGCACTGCCGCTTCTGAACCCACAGTATGGCGTTGTGCGAGTCGGAATAGATGGTCTTGCCCGTTACGCCTTGGCGGTCGAGCAATGCAAGCGCGTGTACAATGGCGAGAAATTCGCCTATGTTGTTGGTGCCGTGCATCGGACCGAAGTGGAACACCTGCGCTCCGGTGGCAAGGTCGATGGCCTGATATTCCATCGGACCCGGATTGCCGGAGCATGCTGCGTCCACCGCCCAGGCGTTGGCCGTCACCTCCATGGGCAGCGGCAACACCGTGTCGTGGCGGTAGTCGGGAGGATTGAGTGTGTCCATAAGGCTACATTACATGCGCTCAGGCACCTCAATACCCAGCAATGCCATGCCGTTCTTCAGCGTCTTGCCAACGTTCTGGGCCAGTACCAGACGTACAATCTTCTCGTCCTCGGTGTCGGCACCCAGGATTGAATAGTCGTGATAGAACTGGTTGAATGCCTTGGTCAACTCGTAGCAGTAGTTGGCAATTCCGCTCGGTGAGTAGTCCTTGCCAGCCTGCTCTACGGCAGCGCCAAACTCGTTGAGCTTCTGTATCAGCTCTATCTCCTTCTCGTTGAGAGGCATGTTCTCGCCCAGCTGTGCCGGAACGGCGATGCCCTCAGCCTGAGCCTTGCGCAGGATTGAGCGTATACGGGCGTATGTATACTGAATGAACGGACCTGTGTTGCCGTTGAAGTCGATTGACTCTTCGGGATTAAAGAGCATGTTCTTGCGTGCGTCTACCTTCAGGATGAAGTACTTCAAGGCACCCAGACCTACGATGCGGGCAATCTCGTTGCGCTCCTCTTCGCTCATATCCTTAAACTTGCCCAGCTCCTCGCTTGTCTGCTTGGCGTCGCCAATCATAGCTGCAATGAGGTCGTCGGCATCAACTACGGTTCCCTCGCGGCTCTTCATCTTACCGTTAGGCAGCTCTACCATACCGTAAGAGAAGTGTACAAGCTCCTTGCCCCACTTGAATCCGAGACGGTCGAGGAGTATTGAGAGCACCTGGAAGTGATAGTTCTGCTCGTTGCCAACGACGTAAATCATCTTGTCGATGGGGAAGTCGTTGAAGCGCATTTCGGCTGTTCCGATATCCTGAGTCATGTATACGCTGGTGCCATCCGAACGCAGCAGCAGCTTCTGGTCGAGTCCTTCGCCTGTGAGGTCGGCCCAAACAGAGTTGTCGTCCTTGCGGAAGAAGAGACCCTTGGCAAGTCCTTCCTCTACCTTCTTCTTTCCTACGAGATATGTGTTCGACTCGTAGTATATCTTGTCGAAGCCTACGCCGAGAGCCTTGTATGTCTCGTCGAATCCGGCGTAAACCCAGTCGTTCATCTTCTTCCACAATGCGCGCACCTCAGGATCGTTCTGCTCCCACTTTACGAGCATCTCGTGAGCCTCCTTGATGAGCGGCGATTCTTCCTTAGCCTTCTTCTCGGCAGCTTCCTCGTCCATTCCTTCAGCCATATACTGAGCCTTCAGAGTCTTCACTTCCTCGCGATAGTGCTTGTCGAAGGCTACGTAGTAGTCGCCGATAAGGTGGTCGCCCTTCTTGCCGGAAGTCTCAGGTGTCTCGCCGTTGCCGTACTTCAGCCATGCGAGCATCGACTTGCAGATGTGTATACCACGGTCGTTTACGATGTTGGTCTTCACCACCTTGTTGCCGTTAGCCTCCATAATCTGTGCCAACGACCATCCGAGCAGGTTGTTGCGAACGTGTCCGAGGTGGAGCGGCTTGTTGGTGTTGGGCGATGAATATTCAATCATCACGAGCGGAGAATTCTCAGTTACGGGCTTCTCGCCGAACTTCTCATTGGCGTTCATCTCGTTGAGCAGTCCGAGCCAAGCCTTCTTGTCGATGACGAGATTGAGGAATCCCTTCACAACATTGTAGTCGGCGATGGCCTGGCAGTTTGCCTTGATGTACTTGCCGAGGTCCTGTGCTGTGTCCTCAGGCTTCTTGTGCGAAATCTTAAGGAACGGGAACACTACGAGAGTGAGATTGCCCTCAAACTCGCTTCTGGTCTTCTGCAGCTGCACCATCTTCTCAGGCACGTCCTGACCGTAAAGTTCTTTCACCGCAGCTATTGCGGTAGCGACGATTTGCTGTTCTATTGTCATGATTTTATTCTGTTTTTATTCAATTATAAATAATGTGCGGGCGTTTTGTTTGCAAAGTTACGCTTTTTCTTTGACATGACTCTTGTGTAAGAGTATGATTTTAGCACACAATCACTTTACAACAACCTTTCGCACGCTTCCGTCGGAGTATCTTACGATGTTGATACCGCGTTCGGGCTTCAGCAGTCGTCGACCGTCAATGCTCATGCGCATGGTCTCGCGCGCAGCGTTGGCGCTTGTGCCTGCAATGCCGGTGGGACGCTGTCGCGGAGTGATGATGATGGGGTTGTCGTCATAGCCCTCCGTGAGGTGCAGATTGGTGATGCCTCCCACCTCGGTTGATGTCTCGCCCGTCCATCCACACTGCTGCAGCACGCCGGACTGTATGCGTATGAAGTCGGCATGGTCAAGATGCTTGGGGTTGCCGTCGCTGTCTACCGCCCAGTCGAGGTCGAAAGTGGTGTACACGTTGTCTGAGTTTGGTGCTGCGTCGGCGTAGCCATATGAGTCGGCTGCATAACGATAGCTTACCCAGTATTGCGGATTGTCGGGGTCGGAACCGTCGCCACCGTAGTTGACAGCATTGTCCGGCAGTCGCGCTCCACGAAATGTTATCTGGTCGTTTTCTTCCCATGCGGGCCAGTACGACTTTTTGTGAAATTGATTCTTTGGCTGCCAGCCCTCTGCAGTCTGCTTGCTGCCGTCGGGATTGGTCCACGATGCTGTCCAACGGATGTAGTTGTCGATGGTGATATATGGCGTTTTGATTTCGCCAGTTTCTACAGTCGGCTTGTAATAGGTTATCTCGAAACGGTGCATCTCGGTGGTGTAGTATTCCGAACCAGCCAGTTCGTACCACTCAGCCGTCTCGGGTGTCGAGCCTACTCCAACGTACACGATGCCCGGTTCAACCGAACCTCCTATTGTGGCATCGCCATACTTGGGGTCGTTTACAGAATAAAAAGCATTGCCAAGAATGCGTATGTCAGAGCCTTTGCCGTTCTTTATGGGTTGGTCGAGAGCCACGGTGATGTAGCCTCCGGCTGCGCCGAGACACACGAGGTTGCCATCCTCCAACTGCTCTTCGCATGCCTTCAGTCGTTCTTCTGCCGACATTGTGTTGTTGATTTCGGGGAGATTATTGGTAAACTGACCCGGTGCGGGGCAATATTCGAGCACCTTAACTGTCTGTTTGGCTTGCGCCGATGCCGTCACTACAACCATAATGAGTGCGGCAAGAAGTATTGTTAATCGTTTCATATTCTGTTTTTTTATTGCTAACATATTGTTTTACATTGCTATTATTCTGCTTGGATTGACTCCGCGCAGCAAGTATCTGTTGAGTTGCACGCCCTGGCGGTCGAACTCATAGACATATCCGTTGGTGGCATACGAACGTGCGTCGGTAGCATACAGATGTCCCGACAGTGGCGATATGTATATGGCGTAGGGCGACTGCATATTCATTATCGTCTCATTGGCAGCATTGTAGTCAGCCAATCCTTCAGTGGCTTCGAGCGAGGGCAGGCTTATGGTGTGCGCCGAATAGGTATATGTGCCGGTGAGATAGGAGTAGCTGGAACCTATCATGTAGAACCTATTGTGGTAGGCGCAGTTGTATGTGGCAGGGAAATCGTATACCCGGAACTCGTCGTTAGCCATGTTCAGCACTATGCAACGGGGCGGAATGTGGTACATATCGCCTGCCGAGTTGATGCAGATGTACTGTCCCGACTGCGACATCGTGCCGTACAGATTCTTGCATCCGGTGTCGATGCGACGCAGTTCTCGCATAGTCGGTGCGTCAACCACGCTTACGGTCTGCTCATATCCGTGGTCTTTGGTCTGCGTGCTGTAGCCTCCCGTATTGGCAATATATAGTCGGCCGTCATAGTAGGCGATGCCCTCAGGCTCGTAGCCCACATGACAGGTGTCTACTATCTGCTTTGTGCGCAGGTCGATTTTTGCCACATAACCCTTGTCGGCATACGATGTTACGTAGAGAAATCCCTTGCCGTCGGTAGCCAAACGGCGGTTGTTGGGAATGTTTTCGGTAGCAGCTATGGCTGTGCCGTCGGGTCTGATATACTGTATAATGTTCGACCAATTGACGCTTATGGCTATCAGTGTGTCGTTGACGTGCAGAATATCGTTGCCCGTATCGCCCAGATGTCGCCCCGGATTCTGCTGCTGAAACCATCGGTTGGTAAGCACTCCATGGTCGATGAGCGACAACGACGAGTTGTCCATGCCCCACAATCCCTCGCACAGAACAATAAGACGGTCGGAATCGGCGGTAGGCTCATCGGGTGTGGGATAGTCGGCAGGCTGTAATGAGCACGAAGCAAGGAGCAGGAGTGTCATTAATGTACACAAAAAGCCTGCTATGCCACAATCCGTAGAGGTCGTGCGCGACATGCTTTTGCGGCGTAATGTATTCAATATAGTCATAAGTATAATACGTAGCTGTTAGCCAAGTAGATTATCTGCCTTGGCACTCCAACATAAATTCATCGGCAATATACAGATTGCCATAAAGATAAAGTCCGGTCTTACGGTTGTGCAAGTCGGCGCAAGTCTGGCTGCGATAGAAGAGATCAAGAGCACGTGCTGGCGAGACGTTCAGCCTTTTGGACAGCTCGTAAGCCACGCCTCCTATCTGATGACTGAGTATCATTTCCTGTATTTCAGGCGACTTCATCCGCTTCTCAAATTCTTTCTGATCCATAAAAATGCAAGTATTTATCAGTTAGACTTTGATTTAAGAGACATATTTGGTTGTTAGGTTTATAGAAAGCCAACTGCTGCAACGCCGTTGCTGAATCGATAAGCCCTTGTATATAAAGATTCACCGTGTCAATAACACGGTCGTTTGCTATACCGCCTTCTATATAATCGTACTCGGCTGCAACGTTTTCGCCACGTCGGTTTGCCACAATAAAGTCAAGCCAATCAGCATTATAAGAAGTGAAAATCTTGCATCTGCCCTCCGATAAAATCTGTTCACGGTCGAGATGATATATATTCAGAACTGGTTCTGTATCGCGTTTGCCAGCTAAAGCTTTCGCCCAACGTTCAGCCTGTTCCTTTATATCAGTCACGTAAAAACCCTGTCCGAAGTCCAACCTCGGACGACCGAAAGCACATACGGGTGCATCTACTGTTTGGGTGGAGCCATGATATACTGTCAGCATTTCGTCCCCCTTTCCTTGTTTTCTATATATTCCATAACATCAGCTATAACATATTCGCGACTTTCAGTATGCAGTGTGTCGTAATATGGAATAATGTAATTCTCTATAGCCCCAACTTTGCTCATTCTTTCATACACCTCGTAGTAGGGCTTGCCCGTTTTTCGTGCAATACCTTCTACGCAAGATGCAGCAAAAGCAAGCTTCAGCTCATCAAGTGGCAAACGTATTTGTTTCTCAAGAACTCTTTTTTCCATATTCATTGTTGTTTTGACTGATATGTTTTTGCAAACGTTGCTATGGTGAATTATAGAATCTTTATGAGTGCGAATATAGTCAAAAAAGATGTATCTTCAAAATTTTTTCGCTGCCAATCTTCTTCTATATCTTCCACTGCAGAGTGAATTTCCAATTGCGACCGGGCATGGGGTAGCGCTTCACTACTTCATGGCGCGAGTCGGTCAGGTTGTTGCACTCTATGGTGGCTTGTACGTTGTGCTTGCCAATGTGGAACTGCTTGTTGAGCTTCAGGTCGACAGTATACCAGTCACCGAGCATATCCTCACGATTGTTGGATATCAATGCGAAGCGGTCGCCGGTGTATAGCCACGACGTACAGAGCGAGTAGCCATTGTATCCGAGGTCGAGTATGAGCGAAGCGGAGTGCAACGGCGAGTAAGGTATGGTGTTCTTGTACTCCGGATCGGCTGGCGACGAGTAGTCACGGTCGCGCTGACAGGTGTAGTTGGCGTTGGCTGAGAGCGAGAACTTGCCCCACTGGCGGTCGTAACCGGCTGTAGCGCTCAGTCCCAACGACTTAACGAGTCCGAAATTGACCATCGACCAGCGGAACTGGCACTTCATCGGGATGGCCACAATCTTGTCTTCGATGCGATTGTAGTACATATCGAGGGCGAGATGCAGATACTTGTCCTTATAGTCTACGCCCATATCCCATTGCGATGTGTACTCCGGTCGAAGCTGCACATTGCCCACCAGCGTATAGTAGAGGTCGTTGAGCGTAGGCGCACGGAATATGCGCTTGTGGAAAGCACGCACGGTCCATGGTCCGCCGTGCCACGACGCCAGATACATAGGAGCCAGACGGCTCAATGGCGAGGCAGCCGAACGGGTGTGGTCGGATATGTGTGTATAGAGAAGAGCTACGTTTGCCTCGAAGCCTCGATAAGAAGCTATTGCCGACAGCAGCGACTTTGAGTCAATACGATATACGTAATCAAATTTATACACGTCGGCATTGAGGTCGGTCCAGCGCAGGTCGGTGCTTGCCGTGAGCGACAAGTAGCGTGTGTTCCAAGCTCCGGCTATGGAGCCGTAGATGTCCTGCTGGGTGTAATGGTTGTCGCAGAACATTGTAGAAGCGTTGGTATTGGGGTCTTGCAGATAGTGCAAGTAGTCGTAGGCATACTTCAGATTGGTCTTCAATGCGAAGTTCTGCCAAGCGTGTTTGTACGACGACTGCACGAAGAAGTTCTGGTCCCACTGGCGGTCGGTAGAATCCCATTGGTCGGAAAGTCGTCGGATTACGGGTCCGGGGAGTCCGCGCTCCGAGTTGTAATAATACACGTGTGTAGACAATCCGCGATAGAATCCGGCAGCTTCGACACGATAGAATGTTATGTCGGAGTTGTTGCGACGGCCCACCGTGTCCTCCTGCTCCGAGCGGAAGCGGAAACCGTAGTTGCCTTTGGTGTACTGATATTCGGCATCGACAAACATCAGGTTCTTCAACGAGAAATAACCCTTCACCTTGTTCAGTCCGAACGAGCCGCATCCGTACTCCAGCGAGTATGCAGTCTCAGTAGGACGTCGGGTCTGCATATATACCGTTGCAGCCGAGGCATACTCCGATGCCGACTGCAGGCGTTCGTTGCGGTTGGCGTTGTAGAGCGATACCGACTCCATATTGCTCAACGAGTAGCGCCCGAGGTCAATCTGTCCGTTCTGCGCATTGTTGATGCGTATGCCGTCGAGATACACTCCCACGTGCTGCGAACCTAATGAGCGCACGTTGACAGTCTTCAGTCCGCCCAGTCCGCCGTAGTCCTTTATCTGCACGCCCGAGAAATACTTCAAGGCATCGGCAACGCTGGTTGTGGACAGATTCTGCAGCATTGCCCCCTGCAATGTCTGCGACGGTGTGAGATAATGAGGGCGCACGCCTACCACAGCCACATCCCGCAGGGTGTGGATGGAGTCGAGTCGCGAGGTCTGAGCCATCGACTGCATGCCCAGCAACAGCATTATAAGTAGTATATTGAATTTGTACATCGGTGCAAAGTTACTCAAAAAAAAGCAAAAAAGGCGGCAGTACGCTCTCGCGCTCTGACCGCCTCATGTCTAACCTAATTATCTTGGATTGGATAAAAACTATTATTTCACAATCACCTTCTTCACCGTTCCGTCAGAGTACTTCACGATGTTCACGCCTCGCTGAGGCTGGTTGATGCGCTTGCCGTCAATGGTGTAGCGTGCAATCTCGCGAATGTCAGCAGAGGTCTGGGTGCCGGTGATGCCAGTAGCCTGAGTTACTACAACTTTGACAGTAGCTGTAGTGCTGATACCGTTAGAGCAGAAGTTGAGCGTAACATTTGTCTTACCTTTCTTCACACCCGTAACGACGAGCTTACCGTTCTTAACTGTTGCAGTGGCTACCTTACCTGCGTAAGCCACGCTCTTTACGGTCTTAACGATAGCAGCCTGGAAGTTGTCGGCATCGCTGCAAACGTCAGTTAGGTCAACCACAACGTCCTTGTTCTCTTCAACAGTTACATCTTCTATATTGCCTGCAATCGGGTCTTCTACGTCGGGGAAGACAAACATGCCAGGGAACCAGTAGTTTTTCTGTGTGAGTTCGTACTCATTGAGCTGCGTGCCCTTGTTATCGTAGATGCGCACAGCATAATCTTGAGATCCCCAACCCTTAAACAGACTAACATACAGATTGTCGGTCACGGGGTCGACACGCAAGTTGCTTGTGCTGTACATAACCCATTTGTTGGCATCGTTTGTGAGGTCTACAACCTTAGCAAACTCATTGTTGTCAATGTCGTATTTAAAAATGGTGGTTGTGTTCCAACCTGAAGCTGATGTCCAATAAATAACATTGTTCTGAAGACTTGCACACAATCCGTCGGGATTCCATGCAAACGACGAATTGGCAGGAATACTGATGCCAGAAGGCAGAGCTATCTCCTCAAGCTGGCGCGACTCGGTGTTGACACGGCTTATGCCCTTATCGGTGCTCACCCACAACTGTCCGTCCTTCGACATAGTGATAGAATAGACCTTAGCAGATGAGATTGTAGCAACGATGCGGTCGGTATTGCAGTCGATAATGCGGAGACTCTTGCCATACTCTGTAGCGTATACGTAATCGCCAAGGCGCACCATATTGCCACACTCTCCGAGTTTGGCGTCGTCACCATCAGCGTTTTTCACGGCAGTACCTACAGTCAGTTCGTCGAGATTGAGAGTGTATATGCCGCCTGTAGTACTAACATAAGCCTTGTGCTCATCAACACCGCAGAACGAACGTCCGTCCTTTCCATCGATATCCTTTATCTGCTTGATAATGCGCATGGTGTTGGCGTCGCATATAGTGATGCGTCCGCCCTCTACTTTAGAACCATTATCCTTTGCCTGCTTGGCAATGATGTAGTAGCGATTGCCCCATGCAGCACCAAAGCAAGCCGTAGCACCAATCTCAGTAGTATTGTTATATACGAACTTACCGTCACGTGTGAGATAGTTGGTAGTAGAATTATTATGACCAAACCAGTCCTCATTTACCATAAACACACCCTGTGTATAGTCTACAGTTGCAGGCAGATACTTGAGATTGCCATCATATTTGTTAGACGCACCTGAGAACTTTGAAAAAACCCAAGCATCCACGCAACCATCGGTTAGTACACGACCCGATGCTCCAGTACCAGAGAAGCCCAAAGCATCTTCTGCCTTGTCAGCCACATTATAACTCCAAAAACCTGAATACCAACCCGAATTCCATGCATCGCGAGTGATTTCGGTAGCACCGCATTTATCAAATACGCCTGAACTTACATATACAATGCCATTACGCGGATAAACCTCGTTTTCAGGAGTTGTAACGGTGACATAGCGATTGCCATCAATGTCATAGCCAAAGCCACCAAAGGCAGTACCATAGGAAGTACCAGGTTCGGCAAGTACATAGAATGCAGGGTCGGCTTTTGCCACGGCACGTACAAGGTCTTCGCCCGTTTTCTGTTCAGACGATTTCCAACGATAGCCCCATACGAGAGTCTTGCCGTCGTTCTGTCCGTCAGCCCACTTAATGGCAAGAGCAGCCTTACAGTCGCCTTCGCCTGCCCAACGCTCTATTTTAGAGAAGTCGATGCCGGTTGAAGTTGTAGCTTCAGCAGCCTTCTGCACACGTGTTGCTACAGTGGCACTCACCTTGCGAGATTGTCCCTGTACATTGATGGTTGTGGTTTGCGCAAGAGCAGCAATGCTGATGCACAAAGCCAACACAATAGAAGTAAAGATTTTCTTCATACGCTTATTGATATAATTAAAGTATATGCCCATAGCATCACGCCATGGACTATGTAAACATTCTTCTCCAGTGATGTTAGTCTGTCGTTCGTGCCCAATCCACGAGGCGCATAGAACAACCTTACGGCAAATTCGGCAGGTCTTCTGACTTACCGCCCAGACGCGAACGCCTTCCCGAGAATTCAACATTCAACACTTAACATTCAACATTGAAAAAAGCCTCAGTGGCATCGTTGTTCGCGCCCGAATATAAGGGCGGCTCACAGCTGCGGGACAGTCGGGGACTCTCACCCCATTCCCTTTTAATCGTCTCACGTCCATAATAACGCGAAGCGAACCGTTGCGGTTGCAAAATTATATAAAAATCATGAAATACAACATTGATTGAGAATAGAATTGCACAAGAATATAGCTATTTACGGGAGGCTGCCATTCCATTTTTCCTTACATATAGTTCTTTTTGGTATAAAAATTGGGCAGTTTCGATTAAAAGTCATACTTTTGCAGCATTGCAGGATAATATTTTTTTAAACATAAATATTTTTGGTATGAAAAAAATCATGATGACAATGACCGCTATGTTTGTGGCTGTATGTGCAAGTGCACAGGTTTACATTGGTGGTAGTGCAGCCCTTGGTGGTCAGAAGCATGGCGACGGCGACTCTAAGATGTACTACAAGCTTATGCCTGAGATTGGCTACCAGTTCAACAAGACTTGGGATGCAGGTCTCTCTATCGGCTACGCTGGTGTAGAGGATGGTAACAACGCTTTCGTTATAGCTCCTTATGCTCGCTACACATTCGTAAATACTAAGCTCGTCGACCTCTTCCTTGAGGGCACAATGGGCTATGGTCATATCGGCGGCAACGGTGCCGACGCTGACATGTTTGAATTTGGATTGAAGCCGGGCTTGAAGCTCAATCTCTCTAACCACGTATCGTTCGTGACAAAAGTTGGTTTCTTCGGCTATCAGAAGAACGACTTCACTGACACACAGAAGTGGGGTATGGACGTTGACGCTACAAACGTAACATTCGGCGTTAACTACAAGTTCTAAAACATTATTTTAACATATATAAAAAGAGGACGTGTCAAAATAGGAGTTAGAGGAAGTTAAGAAGAAGTTAATCCATCTACGATGGATGGAAGTTAACAGACAAATGCTTTATTTTCAGCAATTTATACATATGTCCGCTAACTTCTGTTAACTTCGGGCGAAGCCCAAACTTCTTTTAACTTCTATTTTGACACACCCTCTTTTTATTTCTTTAAAAATTCGCACAACTTGCGCATTCCTTCGCTTGCACCACACTGCAGGTGGGTGAAGTTCTGTCGCCCTACCCCCATCGACGGTTCGGGATCGATGAGATATACTGGCACCGCTGGACGCACGTAGTGGATTAGTCCGGCTGCCGGATAGACGTTGAGCGATGTGCCTATGATGACGAATATGTCGGCTTGCTCAGCAGCCTCGGCTGCTACGCTTATCATAGGCACCGATTCGCCGAAGAAGACGATGAACGGTCGCTCCAGCGAGCCGTCGCCCGAGAGTGTGCCGGGACGTACCTCGCAGTTGTCCTCGGTCAACTCGCGCTGATAGCGAGGGTCGTCGGGATTGCGCGATGAGCACACCTTGGTAAGTTCACCGTGCAGGTGTATGACATTGGTGGAGCCTGCCTTCTCGTGCAGATTGTCCACGTTCTGCGTCACTACTGTCACCTTATACTCCTTCTCCAAATCGTGTATGAGACGGTGTCCTTCGTTGGGCTGTGCCGCATAGAGCTTGTGGCGCAGCATATTATAGAAGTTGGTGACGAGCGTCGGGTCCTTGAGCCAACCCTCGTGCGAGGCAACTTTTTCTACAGGATAGTTCTCCCACAGTCCGTCGTTGCCACGGAATGTCTTGAAACCCGACTCAACCGACATGCCGGCGCCGGTAAGAAATACGATGTGCTTCATAACTATATTATTGTTTTTGCAACGTCAGCATGGCCTTGCCGCTGCCGTTGGTCAGTTGTACACGACCTTCGCCTGCCGCCTTATACGCCTTGACGCTCTCAAGAGCCTTGAGTATCTGCTGCTCATACTCCATATGAGCGCAGAGCATAAGCGTCGTGCCTATCTCCTTGAACGATATGGTCTGCTTGGCAGCATTGACGCGTGCTATGCCGTTGATGGAGTTGCATCCGGCGCAGCCGAACACGCTGTTCTTGGCTGTTTCGAATCCCAGTGTGGGACTGAACTCGGTCTTTGTAGTGTCAATGGCAGTGCCGCCAACTTCTACGATGTTCCATTCGCCGTTAAGGTCGACTGCCTCACTTACTTTCTTCGACGACGAACAGCCGCCAAGGGCAATGGCGGCAGCGATTGCAATAATGTTATATTTCAGCTTCATAAATAAAATGTCTAAATTGAGAAATTCACAGATGGTGAGTCTAAATAGAAGTTAAAGGAAGTTTGGGCTTCGCCCGAAGTTAACAGAAGTTAGCGGACGTATGTATTATTTGCTGAAAACAAAGCATATGTCTGTTAACTTCATACATCGTATGATGGATTAACTTCTTTTTAAATTCCTATAACTCCCATTTTTACACAACATCCAATTCAAAACTCAAAATTCAAAATTCAAAACTCTACTTGAGTTTCCATGTGGCACCGTCCTTGGTGTCCTTCACCTCAAAACCGAGTTCGGCGAGTTCGTCGCGGATGCGGTCGCTGGTGGCCCAGTCCTTCGATGCCTTGGCCTTAGAGCGCAGGTCGAGCACCATATCCACCACCTTGCCGAAGGCTTCTTCGCGATGTGACGACGAGCCGGCGTTGTCGGGACGCAGTCCGAGCAGCTCAAACGCGAACAGGCGCATTGTATCGGCAAGCTCCTTGAGGTCGGCCTCAGAGATAGTAGCCTTATGGTCGACGAGCTTGTTCACTACCGAGCAAGCCTCGAAGAGGTGGGCTATGACGAGCGGAGTGGCGAAGTCGTCGTTCATTGCGTCGTAACACTTCTCGCGAAGTTGGCTTACGAGCTTGTGAGTGGCCTCGTCGCTCTCGGCTGAAGCTACTATGCGGTCGAGGTCAGCGATGCCGTTCATGAGCTTCTCAAGTCCCTTCTGCGATGCCAGGAGCGCCTCGTTGGAGAAGTCTACAGTGCCACGGTAGTGTGCAGAGAGTATGAAGAAGCGTATAGTCATAGGCGAATAGGGCTGGTCGAGATTCTTATTGTTGCCCGTAAAGAACTCTTCGAGGGTGATGAAGTTGCCGAGCGACTTGCCCATCTTCTGACCGTTGATTGTAATCATGTTGTTGTGCATCCAGTAGTGTACCATCTGGTCGCCTTGCGAAGCTACAGCCTGGGCTATCTCGCACTCGTGGTGAGGGAATACGAGGTCCATTCCGCCTCCGTGAATGTCGAAGTGTGAGCCGAGATACTTGCGTCCCATGGCTGTACACTCGCAGTGCCATCCGGGGAAACCGTCGCTCCATGGACTTGGCCAGCGCATGATATGCTCGGGCGATGCCTTCTTCCAAAGTGCAAAGTCGGCCTGATTGCGCTTCTCGCCTACTCCATCAAGTGCGCGCGATGCGTCCTTCACGTCGTCGAGATTGCGGCCTGAGAGTATGCCGTAGTGGTATTTCTCGTTATACTTCTTCACGTCGAAGTAGATAGAACCGTTGCTCTCGTAGGCAAAACCGTTGTCGAGAATCTGCTGTACGAGCTGTTCCTGCTCGATGATGTGGCCCGTGGCGTGCGGCTCGATGCTCGGCGGGAGCACGTTGAGAGCCTCCATGGCAGCGTGATAGCGGTTGGTGTAGTACTGTGCTATCTCCATCGGCTCGAGCTGTTCGAGTCGTGCCTTCTTCTCTATCTTGTCGTCGCCCTCATCTGCGTCGTGCTCCAAGTGGCCCACGTCGGTGATGTTGCGCACATAGCGCACCTTATAGCCTAAGTGCTTGAGGTAGCGGAAGAGTATGTCGAATGTGATAGCGGGACGAGCGTGTCCCAGATGCGGGTCGCCGTATACGGTAGGTCCGCACACATACATGCCGACATTGGGGGCGTGCAGCGGCTTGAACACTTCCTTTCTACGCGACAGCGTATTGTAAATCCAGAGTACTTGTTCCATAATCGTTTATGTTTTCTTATATAGGTTACTAACGAAAAGCCCTGCACCACAGCCCGATGTGGACGGCAATGCAGGGTTTTTATATTTCTAATGCGATATGATTAGATATCGTTGTTGTGGTCGAGTGAGTCGTTGAAATCCTTCGGCTCGCGGTGTTCGCGACGACCGTCACGACGCTCACCACCCTCACGA
>URQS01000073.1 GCA_900550035.1 uncultured Prevotella sp.
ACTTATTCGTGAATTATTCATATTTATAAAATTAATTTTGAACAGTTACTTACTTTAATAAATCAAACATTATGCAAAGCATCATCATCACAGGAGGCGCTGGATTTATCGGGTCACATGTAGTGAGACTGTTTGTGAACAAATACCCCGATTACCATATCATCAACCTTGACAAGTTGACGTATGCCGGCAATCTCGCAAACTTGAAGGACATTGAGAACAAGCCCAACTACACATTCGTGAAAGGCGACATCTGCGACTACGAGCTGATACTCGAACTAATGAAAAAACATAACGTCACGGGCATAATACACCTTGCAGCAGAGAGCCACGTTGACCGTTCGATCAAGGACCCATTCACCTTTGCACGTACCAACGTAATGGGAACATTGTCGATGCTGCAGGCTGCCAAGACCTACTGGGAAAGTCTGCCGGAGGGATATGAGGGCAAACGATTCTACCACATCTCTACCGACGAGGTGTACGGAGCGCTTGAGCTGACAAATCCGGAGGGCATCGAGTCGCCGTTCACGACAAAGGCTTCGTCGGAACATCACCACGCATACGGCACAGAATTCTTCCTGGAGACAACAAAATACAACCCCCACTCGCCCTACTCGGCTGCAAAGGCATCGTCCGACCACTTCGTGCGAGCATTCCATGACACCTACGGCATGCCTACCATCGTGACCAACTGCTCGAACAACTACGGTCCGTATCAGTTTCCCGAGAAACTGATTCCGCTCTTCATCAACAACATACGCCACCGCAAGCCACTGCCGGTATATGGCGAAGGTCTGAACGTGAGAGACTGGCTGTACGTAGAAGACCACGCCCGTGCCATCGACCTGATATTCCATAAGGGCAATGTGGCTGAGACATACAACATAGGCGGATTCAACGAGTGGAAGAACATTGACATCATACACGTGCTGATAAAGACCGTAGACCGTCTGCTGGGACGTGAGGAGGGCGAAGACCTGAATCTCATCACACACGTGACCGACCGCAAGGGACACGACATGCGCTATGCCATCGACTCGCGCAAGCTACAGCGCGAACTGGGATGGGAACCGAGCCTACAGTTTGAGGAAGGCATCGAAAAGACCGTACGCTGGTATCTCGACAACCAGGAATGGATGGACAACGTGACATCGGGCGACTATCAGAAGTATTACGACAGCATGTATGCCAACAGATAGACATAAAAAAACATAAGCATACAGGCAAACAAGACAAATAAAAAAACGCCTTGAAAGCGGAAGACAATAGAAGTTCTTCAACTTTCAAGGCGTTGTTTTTTCTTTATTTTAGCGTATGCGGTCGGCCGCACGCACCATTTTCTCGTCGTGAATAACACCTGCACGAGCCATAAAGTTAAGCACTAATGAAACGGCAGGAAGACATGCTGCAAAAGCAATGTGGAAGTTGGCATCGGCCGAAACGACGTTGCGTGTAACGACACCGAGCACTATATACCATGCCAAAAGCAAGAACACATTGCACAAACACAGACTGCTCTGCAACTTACGGTTGCGATAGAGGAATATTGTGGCGATACTCATGGCACTGCTTATGAGCAATATGCCAAAAAGACCGCACGGCGAATAGTCGACGCTTGCACCCTTGTCGAGCATGAGGTTGTACAGTTTGAAACCGACACCCATACCTGCTGGCTCAATATCGCCAATGCGTAGGCACAGACACACAACCGAAGCGATGAATGCGAGCAGCAAGAAAACGCTTTGCTTACGCTGTATCATTATGCCTGCTCCTGTGTGTTAACGTTGTCCTGAGCGGGGTCGCGATAATAGACGTGGCCCTCGACGAATTCCTCTGTAGCGAGAAGTGTAGGCTTCGGGAGTTTCTCGTAATAGCGCGAAATCTCGATCTGCTCACGATTCTCGAATACCTCCTCAAGTGAGTCGTTGTACGAAGCAAACTCGGCCAACTTCTTGTTGAGGTCTTGCTTAATTTCGACAGCAATCTGATTGGCACGCTTCGATATAATTACAACACTCTCATAGATGTTGCCTGTCTCATCACACAAATCCATAATGTTGCGTGTGACGGTGTTGACCGGTGCTTTTGACTTTTTGTAATCCATTAATCTATTATTTTATATATGTATTATTAAATCAAATATTAATCCTTGGTGTATGTCTTGCACTTGCTTATGAACTTCTCTGCCATAGCCTTATCCTTTGAATCAGGATATTCGTTCAAGAAGCCATAACACTCGTCCTCGGCATCCTGGAAGCGCTCAAGTTTCTTCTCTTCAACGCTCTGCTGAGCCAACTCAAACTTACTCTTCATCACGAGCACAGAGAATTTCTCGCGCAGACTTGAATAAGGATAGTCCTTCAATGCGTTCTGGGCTGTTATGATACAAGCCTCGTAGTTGTTGCCACCGTAAGTACAGTTGCCGAAGTACTGACCGAGGTCGTAATAGAGCTGTGCCGAATAAAGCTCCTTCTGCACCAACTTGTCCTGCAATTCGAAGAGACGCTGCTGAGCATCCTTCTTCTGATTGCCATCGGGATAAAGATCAATATATTCCTGGAAAGCTGCGATAGCATTGACTGTCTGCGACTGGTCGAGACGCGGCTCGGGTGTGCAATTGTACAAACTCATTCCGATAAGGAAGCGGGCCTCCTGAGTATAGTTTCCCTTGGGATAGCTCTGGCAGTACTTCTTGAAAGTTGCGGCAGCTCCCTCATAATCACGGCTATTGAATTCGGACAATCCAAGCATGTAAAGACTCTCCTGGGCATTCTCCGATCCTTTCTGCATCGTCACCAGTCCCTGAAGCAAAGACGAAGCACGAACATACTTGCCCTTTACAAAGCTTTCCTTGGCATATTCATACTTGAAGTTGTTATCGGTGCTCTTGTATACCTTGTTGAACTCATTGGCACAACTTGAAAGCAACAGTGCCATAAATACAACAGCGTAAATGGTTTTCTTCATATACTATATCGTTTTGAACTGCAAAAATACATATTATTAGTCTATCTACAAAGCAATGAGCTTATTTTTTAGAAATTCTTCACGCTGAAAACGCAATTCTCTTAAATATTATTGGCCATACGGTCTTTTTTTAGAAAAAAACGTGCTTATATATACAATTATTCCTAATTTTGTAATCTTAAATACTATGTCTCATGGACTTTAAAATCACATCGAAATTCGCCCCAACAGGCGACCAGCCTGAAGCCATAAGTCAACTGACAGACGGCATACGGCAAGGCGACAGGGCACAGGTATTGCTGGGTGTAACAGGCTCGGGCAAGACCTTCACAATGGCAAATGTCATAGCCAACATAGGACGCCCGACACTAATACTGAGCCACAACAAGACTCTTGCTGCACAACTGTACGAGGAGATGAAGAGCTTCTTCCCGAACAACGCCGTGGAGTATTACGTGTCGTACTACGACTATTATCAGCCGGAGGCTTATCTGCCTTCGTCGGACACATACATTGAGAAAGACCTCGCCATAAACGAGGACATAGACAAACTGCGACTGTCGGCAGTAAGCGCACTGCTGTCGGGACGCAAGGACGTGATTGTGGTGTCGTCGGTATCGTGCATATACGGTATGGGCGGCCCTACAGCCATGGCCAACAGCATCATCAACGTGAAACGCGGACAAATCGTAGACCGTAACGACTTTCTGCGCAAGCTGGTCGACGCCCTGTATCTACGCAACGACATCGAACTGAAACGCGGCTGCTTCCGCGTGAAAGGCGACACGGTGGACGTATCGATGGCATATAGCGACAACTTGCTGAGAATCACGTGGTGGGACGACGAAATCGACTCGATAGAAGAGCTGGACAGCGTTACGTATCAGCGTATTGCGTCGTTTGACGACTATCAGATATATCCTGCCAACCTGTTCGTTACTTCAAAGGAACAGACCGAGCATGCGATACGACTGATACAGGACGACCTGACACGACAGATTGACTTCTTCAACGAGCTGGGCGACCCTATCAAGGCGCAACGCATAAAGGAGCGTGTAGAGTACGACATGGAGATGATGAAGGAACTAGGACACTGCTCGGGCATTGAGAACTACTCGCGCTATTTTGACGGACGTGAGGCAGGACAACGCCCCTACTGTCTGCTCGACTTTTTCCCAAAAGACTACCTGATGTTCATAGACGAAAGTCATGTGAGTGTGCCACAGATAAGCGCCATGTATGGCGGCGACCGTGCACGCAAGCAGAACCTTGTGGAATACGGATTCCGTCTGCCTGCCGCATTCGACAACCGCCCGCTGAAGTTTGACGAATTTATGGACATGGTAAACCAGGTAGTGTATGTATCGGCAACGCCTGCCGACTTCGAAATGAACGAGGCAGAAGGCGTTGTAGTAGAGCAGATTATACGTCCTACCGGACTATTGGACCCGATAATAGAAGTGCGCCCGAGCGAGAACCAAATCGACGACCTGCTTGAGGAGATACAGCAACGATGCGAACGCGACGAGCGTGTGCTGGTGACGACACTGACGAAGCGTATGGCAGAGGAGCTGACCGAATATCTGCTGAACCACGAGATACGTGCCAACTACATACACAGCGACGTGGCTACACTCGACCGTGTGCAAATAATGAATGACCTGCGTGCCGGAATGTACGACGTACTGGTAGGCGTGAACCTGCTGCGCGAGGGACTGGACCTGCCGGAGGTTTCGCTGGTAGCCATTCTCGATGCCGACAAGGAAGGATTCCTGCGCAGCCGCCGATCGCTGACACAGACAGCTGGACGTGCTGCCAGAAACATCAACGGCAAAGTGATAATGTATGCCGACACCATAACAGCCAGCATGCAGCAGACCATCGACGAGACAGCACGCCGACGCCAGATACAGCTGAAATACAATGCCGACCATGGCATTACGCCACAGCAGATACGCAAGGACATAAAGGGAGCGCTATCGGCTTTTGCCGACGCACAGCAGCATGACGCTCCAAAAACTGCAAGCGCCGGCAAGGCTGCCGACAGCAAGCAGGCACCCAAACGCTATCAACCGTATATCGAGCCGGAGGGATATGCATACGCTGCCGACCCGATAGTGAAACGCATGTCGCGCAAGCAACTGGAAAAGAGCATAGCCGACACAACGGAGCTGATGAAAGAAGCTGCCAAGCAACTTGATTTCCTACAAGCTGCGCAATACCGCGACGAGATTGTACGACTGCAATCGCTGCTTGAAGAGCAGACCGAGAAATAACGTTAAATAATCAATAATATAAGTTTCATACCATATTATTTAGTAATTTTGCATGAAATAGACATAAACGAAGGAACAAAATAATGACTATGAAAAAAATAATTATCGCATTGTTGATGTGCTGCCCTCTCATGTGTGCAGCACAGAGTGAATGGGAAGCACCAGTCACCAAGAAAAATAATGAAACAAAAGAGACGAAAGATACTGCTAAAAAGTCAAATAAAGCCGACTCTAAAGATACAACGCTTGCAACCAAGGACATCAAGGACTGGAAATATATACAAAAAGGAGCAGTGCCTGAAGTTGACGGCAAGGTAGTTTTCACACACGACATTGACGTGAAGGGCAAGAGCGCACAGCAAATATACGACATAGTATACACAACACTCGACAGTCTGACAGCTAAGCCAGAACAGATAAACAGCAGCATAGCTCTCATCAACCGTAAGGCTTTCAGCATCGTGGCTCGCTATCAAGAGTGGCTCGAATTCAGCAAAAGCTTCATCTCGCTCGACCGCACCAAAATGAGCTACATAATTATAGCCAACTGCTCGGACAACAAGCTGCACCTGACACTTGAGCGCATCAGCTACACTTACGAGGAGAACCGTTCGACCGGATTGAAGACAACTGCCGAAAAATGGATTACCGACAAATACGCTGTCAACAAGAAAGGCAACAAACTTATACCAGGTTCGGCAAAATTCCGCAAGAAAACCATCGACCGCAAGGACCAGATATTCAAAATGTTTGACGATGCGCTGAAATAAAGCACAGTTACAATAAACAGAAAAACAAGACATATATAACATATATGATTGACCAAGAACAAAAAACAACGGATATAGAGCAAAACAGCAGCGCGATACATCCGAGACATAGAAGACCTGACAAATCTGAAGACAAATACTTCAAGATACGCAACGTGCTCAACATTATATTCATGTTGGGTGCGATTGCAGGTATGGCAATCTTCTATTTTCAAGACCGTACAATAGGCACAATAGTAATACTCACCGCAATGGCGTTCAAGATAGCTGAATGTTGTTTCAGATTTATACGCCAATAACAACGAATATGATAAAGTCAGCAACAAGACTCATACTGGTCGTCGCACTATTACTGACAACGGCAGTCGGCAAGACTGTGGCGCAGATAGACAATAGAAACGGTAACCAGTTTGATCAATTCGGCCAGATGTCGCCCGACGGCACAGCCAGCCAAAGATCGAGCCGCAATATGGCCGACTCGCTCGGTACAGACAAGGAGATTCCAAAGGGCATAAAGGTATGGACTGTCGACCAAAGATTTGGCGACCGCCGTACGGCTGAGGTGGACACAATGTCGTACATGTATCCGAATACAATTTTCACCACCGGACTGCGTGGCGAACACAATACCACCGGAAACCTTGGAGCACCACGAATCAACCGTATCTTCATAAACAGAGCAGAGACCGACCAGTTTCTGTTCACACAACCATACGACTATGTAGTATCGCCGGTTGACCAGTTTCACTTCACAAACACCCTTTCACCACTCACCAATCTGGACTACAACACAGCAGGCGACCGCACCAACGGTGAAGACCGATTCAAAGCCAAATTTGCTGTAAATGCCGGCAAACGACTTGGCGTTGGTTTTAACATCGACTATCTATACGGCCGTGGTTACTATTCTAACCAAAGTACATCACACTTCAAATACCTGATGTACGGTTCATACATTGGCGACCGATACCAAGCTCACCTCATATTCTCAACTCTCAATCAGAAAGTCACTGAGAATGGCGGTATTACCAATGACGAATACATCAAGCATCCGGAGAGTTTCAACGACGACTATGCCACCAACGAAATTCCAACTGTACTTGAGCGCAACTGGAACCGCAACAACAATACGCATATATTCCTGACCCATCGCTATAGTCTCGGCTTCAGCAGAAAGGTGAAGATGAGCGACGAGGAAATCGAAGCGCGTAAGTTTGCCATGGCTTCACAAAAGGAGAACAAGGAACAGAAGGACATGGAAGAGGCACGCCGCAAAGCCAAACGCGAGGGACGCGACTTTGACGAAAAGAATTTCAAGAAGCAAACCTTTAGCGGACGACCCAGCAACGCACGAGTGGTAAATACTAACATTCCAACAGACTCGACAGCAACAAAAGCTCCGTCTGAGCGAATTGCAGTAAACGGTAAGGCTGCAGCCGACAGCTTGAATGCTCTTGCAGCCAAGGCTGCACAAGATACAATGTGGCTGAAAAGCGAATACGTTCCAGTGACAAGCTTCATACATACTATGAAATTTGACACCTACAGTCGCATCTATCAGGCATACGAAACTCCACAAGATTTCTATGCTGAAACGTACAAAACAGCAGGATGTTATTCGGGCGACTCCATCTACGACAAGACAACACACTATCGTCTGCAAAACACGTTTGCCATATCGTTGCTCGAAGGATTCAACAAATGGGCCAAAGCAGGATTGAAAGCTTTCGTGACATCCGACTTGCGACATTTCACTCTGCCAACCGAAACAGAAGCAGCAAAGGCGTATGACGAGCATAACCTCAGTATAGGCGCACAGCTGATAAAGTCGCAAGGCAAGACATTGCATTACGATGCTACTGCCGAGACATGGATTACGGGCAAAGATGCCGGACAAATTAAGATTGATGCAAATGCAGACGTTAACTTCAAACTGTTTGGCGACACGGTACGCTTGCAGGCAAGTGGCTTCTTCCACCGACTGAACCCTTCATTCTACTATCGTCACTACCACTCAAAGCACTTCTGGTGGGACAACGACGATATGTCGAAGATAACCCACACTCGTGTAGAAGGAAAATTCAGTTATGAAAAGACAAATACAACCATTCGTGTTGCATTCGACAACATAAAGAACCATACGTTCTTTGCAATGGGATATAACATAACAGACGACTTCGGACGCACCGGAAACACGCTCAGCGTGGAGCAGAAAAGCGGAGCAATAAGTCTGTTAACACTCGAACTGCAGCAAAAACTGAAACTCGGACCGCTGCATTGGGACAACGTCATCACATACCAAAAGTCGTCGGACGATGCATCACTGCCAGTACCCGACATTAACATATACACCAATCTGTTCTTGAGATTCAAGATTGCACGTGTATTGAAATGCGACTTCGGAGCCGATGCACGATTCTTCACAAAGTACTATGCTCCCGACTACAATCCGGCACTCGGACAATATGCCGTACAGAAGGGTGACAACCGCACAGAAGTGGGCAACTACCCTATCGTAAACGTATACGCCAACTTCCACCTGCAGCGTACTAGATTCTTCGTGATGATGAGCCACGTCAATGCAGGACAAGGATCACGCAACTACTTCCTTACACCGCACTACCCACTCAACCAACGAGTGTTCAGATTTGGTGTTAGCTGGAACTTTTTCAACTAATATTCAAAACAGCATAAACAAAAAACAGCATAAACAAAAAAATCCGCAATACCGATTTCTCGAGTATTGCGGATTTTTTTGTTTATAAAAACTTTAAAGCCAAGCAAATAACAAGGCTACCGATACAAGCACACCGAATATAAACATGTTGCGTGCCGTCATTCCAAGCACCTTGTTGAGTTCGGCACCCTTCCTTATGCGTCGCATCTCTGTGAAGGCTCTCAGATGGAACGGAATATAAAGCGACATTACCGACTGCATGAATTGACCATCGTGCCAATTCAGATATATGATGCCAGCAATAGCCAATATAGTACCTGCCAATCCAAGAAATATATAAAGCAGCAGTCCGCCACGCTCGCCAATACGCACTATCAAGGTGCGCTTGCCTGCACGTCGGTCGTTGTCAATGTCGCGATAGTTGTTTACTACAAGCAACGTATCGATGATGAGTCCGCAAGCAACGGAGAGCACTATCACAGGCCAAGGCATCGACATAAGAGGTGTGGGAGGAGCCACAAGCCAATAGGTCATGCACACAGGAACGAGTCCGAAAAATACAAGCACAAGCACATCGCCCAGTCCTATATACGAAAACGAAATGGTATACAGAAAGCAGAACACCACACATGCAAAGCCTACGAGTATCATCTCCAATCCACCAAAGTAGACCAATGGCAATCCCACGGCACATGCCAGGATAGTAGTATAAAGCAAACCGCTACGCATGGCGGCAGCAGTTATCCATCCTTGTGCACACGCTCGCTTAGGTCCAAGACGTTGTTCATCGTCTGTACCCTTCATAAAGTCGAAATAATCATTGACAAAGTTGGCGTCAATCTGCATCACCAACGCAAAAAGCATACACAACACAGCCGGTACAACCCTGACACTACTGCCATACATAGCCACCGCTGCCGAAATGCCAATCATAACGGGCACAGCTGCACCTGTCAACGTCTTAGGCCGTGCAGCAAGAAACCACGCCTTGACAGAGTTTACCTTTACATTCGATTCTATCATCTTTATTTCATTGATTTTAAATTGAAAACTTAGATTTTATACATTTAAAAGCATCTTGTTTCTTGCAAAATTAACTATAATAGATTAATTTTGCAAGTAAATCATAATATCATTCGCTCATGGATACAAGAATCGTAAGCCTCGACCTTATGGAATTTGTCGAGCGCAACATATTGCCAAGATACAATAATTTCGACAAAGCACACAACTTGAACCACGCTAATCTTGTAATAAAGAACTCGCTCGCACTCGCTCTTTCTACTGGAGCCGACATCAATATGGCATATGCTATTGCCGCCTACCACGATCTTGGGCTTGAAGGACCACGAGCTATACACCACATATCAAGCGGAAAGATACTTATGGCAGACCGTAGACTGAGACGATGGTTCAGCGAGGAGCAGATAAAGATAATGAAGGAAGCTGTGGAAGACCATCGTGCTTCGGCATCGCACGCCCCACGCAGCATATACGGCAAGATTGTTGCCGAAGCCGACCGTGACCTTGAGCCCGAACATATCTTCCGCCGCACAGTTCAGTATGGACTTACCCACTACCCCGAAAAGACTAAGGAAGAACATTGGGAACGCTTTCTGCAGCATATGGACCAGAAGTATTCGTCGCACGGATACATCCGCCTTTGGATGACAAACTCACCCAACGAGAAGAAGCTGAAGGAAATACGCGACGCCCTGAACAACAAGGATGCGCTAAGAAATACATTCGAACGTATATTCAATGAAGAGAATCAAGAGTAAGAATGCGGAGGTTATGGCAAGAACACCATAGCCTCTGCATTTTTTATTACAGGCGGTTCTTCTCAGTATTACCTGCACCCGTGCCCTTGTACGTGCTCTTTGCAGTATTGAAGTTGTACGACAAGGTCATACCCACGCAGCGCGTATAGCCATAACAATCTTTTGTCATTACATTACGGTTGCCATACATTGTCCAACGTTCCTTATCGGTTTTGAACAAGTCGTTGGCATAAACGCCTAATACAAGAGCGTCGTTGAGAAACGACTTAGTGAACTTCACGTCTACTTGAGCGAACTGTTTGGAATATTGAAGATCATAAAGTCGGCTTGTTTTATATCGCATATTCAGGAAAGCCTTCAGCGTAGACGTTATATTGAAACGATTGTTTAGACGGAAATTGAAGCACGGTCTGTTTGTCGGTTTGTTGATATCGAAACCGTCAATACACAAGAACGACTGTGTGTAGTCAATCTCTGCCATAGGATTATACCAACCGAAACGGGGCGAAGCCACTATCGACACATACACGTCCTTACTATGATTGAAGTTAACATTGCGCATAAAGGTGATGTCCTTGCCTTGATAGAGCGTTGCAATCCACACCATAGGTTTGTCGATATAGTTGTAGCCGGCATTGAACGACAACCAATCGTACACCACATTCAAGTCCACATTATTTATTATACAAGGACGGATATATGGATTTCCACCCTCATAAGTATAGCGGTTGTCATACTGCACCTCATCACGCAGACTGTTATAGCTGGGTCGCTGAGTCTTGCATGTATAAGCAAGGTGCAATGCCCATTTACCACTATTCCATGACATAGAAGCAGAAGGGAACCAATCGGAATATCTACGACTCGGCCCAGCCTGCCATTGACCAAATGAATAATAATCGGACTTTACATTCTCGTATCTCACACCTGCATTTACCGTGATGTCGCCAAACTTCAAGCCATACTCAGCAAAGCCAGCAATGTTATGTTCCTCTATCTTTGTATTCGACGCAGCGACATATTGTTCGGCATTAGCGTATTCGCCACGAATACGTGAGGATGTAAATTCGGTGCCTACACTTAGCGTTCCCTTCCAAACGGGATAAGACAGAATGAGTTTGGCAGCAGCCATATCACTATGCTGTCTATTGCGTGTATGAACGTCGCGACTCTCAATATCTGCACTGCTCTCTTTGATTGACATCGTCCTACCTTTCTTTTTCCAGAAATAAGTAGCGTTGAAATCCACACCCAACTTGCCTATCTTACCTACATAATATGCATTAGCGTTATGTGTAGGACTAAAGCAATCACTCATATTGGCCGCTTCGTTTACGAATGCTGTTTGCTTTCCGTTTTCCATTATCTTCTGATAAGAGCCGGTCATCTCTCCTTTGCCCAAACCCGACTGATTTTCGTAGCTCAATCCAAATGTATTGTCATCATCTATGGAATAAGCAAAGGCAGCCTTAGCTCCGGCTCCTTTTGAACGATACTTAAGCGGTGCTGCCTGTTCAATGAATATATTCTTCGTACCATTGATTTCGTTAGACAATACATTATCCTCACCTCCGGGTGTCGTTGAACCCCATAGTTCACCAAATACTTCTACCTTATTAGTACGATATATTGACGACATGTATTGCGAGCCACCCCACCACTTGTTGAACATTGTAGTAGTATAGTTCTCGCCACTCCATCCTTCGCCCTGACGGCGTATTGTATTGATACGTATTACGGACTTAACCTCTGCATTATATTTAGCACCTGGTGCGGTGACAATCTCTACATTCTTTATATTATCCGACTTAAGTTGATGCAGTTCGTTAAGATCTCTCACCTGTCGATTGTTGATATAGATAAGCGGTGAACCTTTGGCAAACACATTCACCGTTCCATCCGAACTGACATCAACGCGAGGCATTTCGCGCAACACATCAGTTGCTGTACCAATCTTGTTAAGATCGGAGTGTTCTATATCAACAATCATACCCTCCTGTCCCAACTTTATGTTCTCGCGCATAGCTTTTACCTTCACGCCTTTAAGGTTTATCGTATTCTCATGCAGAACGATTGCTCCTATCATACCGGTATTGTATGAGTGGAATACGGTCTGATAGCCCACACAACTCACCCTTACTATTGCCTTACGGGCTTTGCTGGGAATCACAAACTGACCGTTCTCGTTAGTCACACCACCATTTATCAATGAAGAGTCACCCACATTAAGCAACGCTACATTGGCAAAATCTATCGGGCGATTATTGCTGTCAACTACGCGACCAATCATTTTTGTAGATGATTTCTGCGTGCATTCCACGAATATATTGTCGCCATCTATCGTCATCTTCATCGGATAGAAACCAATGATTTGCCTGATGGCATCAGGAGCGGTTCGCTTCACCACATCAGTGGTAACCGTGAAGTCCTCCAACTCATCATATATGAAATTGATGTGATAATCCTTTGTGCTCTTGGCAAGGACGATGAGAGCTTCCGACATCGAAGTGTTGCGGAAGTTGTGGGTAATGCGTTGGGCATAAGCGGAGTGAAGAGAAATGCTCATCAAGCCCACGAGCAATATAACGTATCTTAATCTTTTCATCTTATTCCACTATTAGGGTTTGACCTTCATGACGAATGTTCACTTTCTCGAAATGATTCATCAGTTTGATGATATCATCTATGCTCATATCCTCCTTCAGTTGAAGAAACAGACGGATATGTCGGGCCGACTCGTTCTGATAAGTCACCTTAAGATGGAAATGCTCTGATATAGGGGTCAGGATATTCTGAAGCTCAGCGTTTTCATAAACCAACGGAAACTTGGCAATACTTGCAGAATCTGCCTTTTCTTCTATGTTAGCTTTCCGAGTGAAAGAAACCTCCAGCACAGAATCCTTGCTTGCTGCAATGAGTTCGGTATTGTTCTGGTCTGATGTCTGACGAGAAAGCAAAGCCAGATGAATGGCTGCAAAGGCGAAGCCTGAGACAACAAGGACTGCAGCAACGGCTGCCACCTTTCTCATCGGACTCCAAAGAGAAACCGCTTTGGTACAGTTCTGCTTTTCCTCTTTCAGCTTCTTCCATTCAGCATCAACCGAAGGCATCTTCATTTCTTCATTCGACTTGTCGAAATCAAAAGCCTGTCGGGTTTCAACCATCTGCTGATAGATTTCATTCATTTCCTCATCGCCCAAAAGTTCAGCCTTCTGGGTTTCGGAATACTTTTCAGGATGCTCCAAGAGTTCAAGGAGCATATCCCATTTCTGAGAATCTATACTATATAATTCTTGTTTCATTTTCTTTTCTTCATTTTAGGGTTTCTATTGTAAGGACGTCTTCATACAATAGAAAAATCGTTATGCTACTTTCCTTTCAACTTTTCTCTGAGCGTTCGCAAACCTTTCACGATGTGCTTGTTCACAGCCGAGATGCTGATGCCCAGTTCTTCTGCCGTATCCTTATACGACATGCCTTCGCGATAGCACAATCGGATAACGGAAGCTGTTTGATTGGTCAAGTCATTGTCGATGCAATCCACCGCTGCTTGCCATCGTTCTTCCAGGCGGTAAGACTCTTCCTCCGTCAGTTTCTCTTCCGAGAGAGGAAGAAGCAGCTTAAGCCTTTCATCCCGTTTCTTCTTGGCCATAATATTGATGCAAGCATTCTTCACGCTCCGCATCAAGTAAGCCTGGTCAGGAATCAGCTGTTTGTCCCACAACCTTGAGAACACATCGCTCACCACATCCTTCGCCACATCGTTGTCATGTAGCAAGGCAAAGGCTAAGCGATACATCCGTTCGTAATGGTCGTGAAACAGCTGTTCCATTTGCTGTTCATTATCTTCAGTCATTACGTCATTTTCTTCTTGTTTCTACTCTTATAGACAAGCTTTCCGTAAATCAATCACCCCTAAAATGAAGAAATCTTCATGTTTCTTTTAGGAAAACATTGTAGCCTATTTTATACAAAGGTAATATACTTTTCTTAACTTCTCAAAACCAATGAGGCACCATAACTCACTGGTTATCAACAAGAAAAAGGGTATATACTCTGAATACTCAGTGTACATACCCTATCGTTTGTAGTGGATAGGGGAATCGAACCCCTATGCCAAGATTGAGAATCTTGTATCCTAACCATTA